>CAIUCF010000627.1 GCA_903897565.1 uncultured Rhodospirillales bacterium
ATGTCGTCGAGGTTGTCCGGGCTGCGCAGGAAGCGCAGGCGGCCGCCCGACGCCGGCCATTCCGGCTCCAGATAGACCAGGGCCGTGACGAGTTTGCTCAGGCTGTCGGTGTGGATCTTGCCGTCCTCGGGACGGCAGCGCGAGCGCAGGGTGATCATCAGCGCCGCGGGGTCGAGATCGACGTCGAATTTGTCAGCGAAGAGTTGTGTCACGAGAGGATCGTGGAACCCTGCCAGCATCTGGCCGAGGGCGTCATTCGTATCGCGCGCTGCCGCCGGCTCGACGCCGCCAAAGGCGGAGACCGGAAACACCGCCCGAATCGCTTCCTGGGCGTCGGGCTTCAGGAACTGCGGGACGATCAGAAAGTCGAAGGGATCCCGCACCCGCGGGGTCCGTACAAAGGCCTCGAGATCGAGATTGGCGAGGGCGGCGTGACGATCGTCGGCGCGATCGTTGGTGGCGGGCAGACTCATCTCGGTTACTCCGCAACCTCGTTTACACGGCACGCGAATGGCGCTGTCCGGCTGGGTTCAGATAGGTGTCGAAGACGGCCGCGATGACGCGAACGAAAGGCTGGCCCACGGTCGTGACGCGCACCGTCTTGCCGTCCCAGGTCGCGAGCCCATCGGCGATATGCTCGTCAAGCCGGGCGACCTCGCTGGCGAAGAGTGTCGGTGCGACCCCGTGGGCTGCGGAAATCGCCTGCAAATCGGCGCTGAACCCGCACATCAGCGCGTTGATGACGTCGCGCCGCAATCGGTCGGTCGCATCGATCTCGATCCCGCGGGTGGCTGCGAGCCCGTCGCGGCGGATGGCTTTGGCGTAATCGGCGGTGGCGGTGATGTTCTGCAGATAGCCCTGCGGATAGGTGCTGATCGCCGAGGCGCCGAGGCCGATCAGGATCTCCGCCGGATCGGTGGTATAACCCTGGAAATTCCGGCCGACCGTTCTGGCCGCGGCGGCCAGTGCCAGTGAATCATCGGCGCGGGCGTAATGATCGAGCGCGATCGCGTGATAGCCGGCCGCCGTGAAGGTCTCGTCGATCGCGGCACGCTGCGCGAAGCGTTCCGGGGCATCCGGCAGCGCCGCCTCGGGGATAAGGTTCTGATGCTTCTTCATCCAGGGCACGTGGGCGTAGCCGAAGGCGGCGATGCGATCGGGGGCAAGGGCCAGGGTCATCTCGGCGGTGCGGCGCGCGCTCTCGACCGTCTGGAACGGCAGGCCGTAGAGGATATCGAGATTGATCGAAGCGATCCCGATCGCACGCAGGCTGTCGACGCAGCGCCTGGTCATGGCGAAATCCTGGATGCGGCCGATCGCGCGCTGCACCGCTGGATCGAAATCCTGGACGCCGAGGCTGGCGCGATTGACGCCGATCTCGGCGAGGGCGGCGATGCGCGAGTCATCGAGCGTGCGCGGATCGATCTCGACGGCGATCTCGGCGGAGTCGCGGATGAGGAAGCTTTCGCGAATCGCCGCGGCTACGGCGACGAGCGCGTCGGCCGGCAGCGCGGTCGGGGTGCCCCCGCCCCAGTGGATATGCGCGACCGGGCGACGGGTCCCCAGATGCGCGCCAACCGTCCGGATCTCGTGGATCAGTTGCTCGGCATAGTCGTATTTCAGGGCGTCGCGCCGGACGACGGCGGTGTTGCAGCCGCAGAAGAAGCAGAGCTGGTCGCAGAACGGGACGTGGAGATAGAGCGAGAGCGGGCTGTCCTGCGGGATCGCGGCCAGCCACGCAGCCTGAGCCGCCTGCGCCACACTCGGGGAGAAATGCGGCGCCGTCGGGTAGCTGGTATATCGGGGCACCGCCCGGTCGAGTTTGGCAAGAAGTGATGCGTCGATCATGTCGGCGACACTATCTTTCGTCACGCTCCGGAACATTGATCAGGATCAAGGGTTAGTCGTGCGCGAGCGATGTGTTCGCTTGCGTCGCCTGGTCGATCTCGGCAAGGTCTGGCAATCCTTCTGTGTCCGAAACCGAGACGAGTTGATGCGAAGCACTTTGCTGTTCCTGATGGCCGTGATGGCGGCGATGTTGTCGAGTGCGACCGCCTTGGCCACGGCCCGCACCGATCTTGTGATCACCACCAAGGACGGGCCGCGCCACGCCCTGATCTTTGCCGCGGGCAAGGGCCTCCGCCCGACCGTCATCGTGCTGCACGGCAAGAGCGCCACCGCGGCCGAAATCGCCGGTAACAGTGGTTTTGTCGAGGCCGCGGCAGCGCATGGCTTCACCGCGGTGTTTCCGGACGGGCTCGACGAAGCCTGGCACGATGGTCGATTCCCCGACACCGTCAAACCCGATGACATCGGCTTTCTGACCGCGCTGGTCGCGCGTCTTGTGGTCGATGGCACGGCGGACCCGGGGCGGATCTATCTTGCCGGCATTTCCAACGGCGGATTGATGACTTTCACGATGGCGTGCAGGGCTGAGAAGCTGTTTGCGGGTTTCGCCACGATCATCGCCTCGATGCCCGCGCCGCTTGCCGCCTGCGCGGTCGGACCGGCCCCGCTGGTCATGATCAACGGCACCGCCGATCCGGTCATGCCGTTCGCCGGTGGCGCGGTCGGGCTCCCCGGCCATCAGCGCGGCGAGGTGATCCCCGTGGAGCAGACGGCGCTGCTGTTCGCCCGGGCCGACGGCTGCAAGACCCGGACGAGCAAGGCGCTGCCGGATCGGGTCAAGAGCGACGGCACGACGGTGACCAAGGTAACCTGGAGCGGGTGCCGGTCCCATCATTCGGTAAGCATCTACCGAATCGAAGGCGGCGGGCACGAGATCCCCGGCCATCCCTCCGCCGACACGCCGGAATACGGGCTCAGCAACCTCGACATCTCGGCGGCGGATACCATCCTCTCAGCGTTCGCCACAGGCGGCTGAGCGGGAATGAGGCCGAATATCCCATGACATCGATCATCGAACTTGCTTCCCCGGACCGCAGGACCATCTATGCGGGGAAACCCACGCCGCAACGCGGAGCACGACGATGACCAGCCCGACGACCAGCTTTCCGATCACGCGCAGCGACGAGGAATGGCGTCAACTCCTGACACCGGAGCAATACCACGTACTGCGCCGCCACGGCACCGAGCGGCCGGGCAGCTGCGCCCTCAATCACGAGAAGCGCAAGGGCAGCTTCGCCTGCGCCGGCTGCGGCCAGCCCCTGTTCGTCGCCGACCACAAATTCGAGAGCGGCACTGGGTGGCCCAGCTTCACGACACCGGTCGAGGGCTCGGTGACCAATATCACCGATCGCAGCCACGGCATGGTGCGGACCGAAGTGCTGTGCAGCCAATGCGGCGGCCATCTCGGCCACGTCTTCCCCGACGGTCCGCCGCCGACCGGCCTGCGCTACTGCATGAATGGCGTCGCGATGGTGTTTCAGCCGCAGGAAGGCTGAGCTTACTGGTTCGTCTGGGTCTTGCGGCCGATGGCCCAGACATAGGCGGCGACGGCGTCGATATCCGCGGGCTGGAGGTTGCCGTCCATCCCGGGCTGGATCGTCATGTTGTGCATCATGACGCCCTTGATCCCGCTGACCGAGCCGTCGGACCAGGCGAGATTGCCGGCCTTGAGATCGGTCCCGCGCGGACCGCCGGCACCGTCGATGCCGTGACAGCTGCTGCATTGGCCGTTGGCGGCCTCGCCGTGGAACACGCGGTCGCCGAGCGCGAGCTGCTCGCGCGTTACGCCCGGCGGCAGCGGCAGGCTGTCGATCGGCGGGCGAGTCTGTTTACGGAAACTGGCGATCGGACTCGAATACAGCCCGGCGCTGTCCGGGACGGGGGTTTCGGTCTGCGGCCGGGTCAGGCCATGCGCCTCCTGCTGCGCGTCGGCCAATGGCGACGACGCCGTCCAGATACCGAGGATCATCCCGACGGTGGCAATCAATCGCCCTCTCATCTTCCCTCCCGCGGCGGCAACCCGCCTTTGATTTTGCGCTATCATAACCGATCGTCGGACCAGTGGAACGAGAGATGCGGCGGCTCACACGAGGAGTTTCAGCATTTCCTCGACGGCATCCGTGAGGGCGCTACCCTCGCTCTCCGGCTGTCGTGCCAGGCCGATGTCGACGTCGGCCAATTCCGGCAGTGACGCCGAGGTCGTCTGGCTGTCGAGGCCTGGTGCGATTGCCATCGGCAGCATCGTCGTCACGCCGAGCCCTGCTCGCACCGCGGCCTGCAGTGCCGTCAGGCTGCCGGTCTCGAAGACGATCCGATAGGCCCGCCCCACCCGCGTCAATGCCGAGATGATCCGGTGTTGCCATTGGCATGGCTCCGAGAACAGCACGAGGGGCAAGGGGTCGATCGACGTATCGAAATCCTCTGCCGCGACCCAGAGCATTGGCACTCGCTTATGCCAGCGTGGCGCGCTCCTCAGGTAAGTGGCTTCGCACAGCGCGAGCTGAATTCTGCCACTATCCAGGGCGGCCTGCGTCTCGACGCTCTGGAGCGACACGAGTTCCAGAGTGATGTCGGTGTGCATCCGGCAAAAATCGGCGAAGGCGGCCGGCAGGACCGTGCCGGTGAAATCCTCGAGCATGCCGACGCTGCATTTTCCGGATAAGCGTGAACGCGGCACACCGGCCAGTGCCTCGCCCGATAGTGCGAGAATTCTCTCCGCGTAGGGCACCAGCGCGGTGCCGGCGGCGGTGAGCGACACACCCTTCGCGGCCCGGAACAGGAGCGTTTCGCCGACGAGATCCTCGAGCCGTCGCAGCTGTTGGCTCAAGGCCGGCTGCGTGCGGCCGAGCGACAGCGCGGCGCGACCGATGCTGCCGAGGCGTGCGCAGACGAGGAAGGCCCTCAGGAGGCCGGTGTCGAGGTCCAGAGCCATAAGATAATCTTATGGGAGATGGTTGATCTAGGCCAGTTCCTTTCAGGCAGGCGGG
>CAIUCF010000628.1 GCA_903897565.1 uncultured Rhodospirillales bacterium
CCAGGACGATATGGCCGACATCATGGGCGACGCAGACATCGATCAGCTCGGTGAGCTGGGGATGCATGGTGATGAGATTGACGCCGAACGGTTTGGCGGTGAGCGCACGAGTCCCGACGATCTCCGCGGCTAGCAAGGCAGGGCTCATCGATCCGGAAGCGATGATGCCGAAGCCGCCGGCATTGGAGATCGCGGCGACCAGGTGGCGCTCGGAAACCCAGGACATGGCGCCGCCGAGGATCGCGTAGTCGACGCCGAGGAATTCCCGCCCGCGCGCCCACAGGCGATCGAGGATGGCCGCCGCGGCGCTGCGGTCGGGCATGTCGCGAGAGTCCGGTGCGGTGGGGGTGACGAGAACGCTCATGGCTCAGGCGGTGTCCAGGCCGTAGGCGGTGTGCAGCGCCCGCAAGGCCAGTTCGAGATACTCTTCGGCGATCAGCACCGCGACCTTGATTTCCGAGGTCGAGATCACCTGAATGTTGATCTGGCGTTCGGCCAGGGTCTGGAACATCTTCTGGGCAACCCCGACATGGCTGCGCATGCCGACGCCGATCACCGAAATCTTGGCGACATGGGTGTCGGCGATCAACTCCTGGTACGACAACACCGGTTTGGCGTCTTCGAGAACCTTGACCGCCTTCTCGGCGTCGGCCTTGGGCACGGTGAACGTCATGTCGGTCGTCGTGCCGTCGCGCGAGACGATCTGCACGATCATGTCGACATTGATATTGGCATCGGCCAGCGGCCCGAAGATGGCGGCGGCAACGCCGGGACGATCGGTGACGCCGGCCAGGGTGATCTTGGCCTCATCCCGGCTATAGGCGATTCCGCTGACGACCTGCTGTTCCACGATTTCTTCCTCATCGACGACCATGGTGCCGGGGGCGTCGACGAAGCTCGACAACACCTGAACCCGAACCCGATGGTTCATGGCCATTTCCACCGATCGGGTCTGCAGGACCTTGGCGCCCTGCGACGCCATTTCCAGCATTTCCTCGTAGGTGATCTTATCCAGTTTGCGTGCCCGCGACACGAGCCTAGGGTCCGTGGTGTAGACGCCTTCGACATCGGTGAAAATATCGCAGCGCTCGGCCTCGAAGGCAGCGGCCAGCGCCACTGCGGACGTGTCGGAACCGCCGCGCCCCAAGGTCGTGATGCGGTCGCCGGCGGCGACGCCCTGGAAACCGGCGACCACGGCGACTTCACCGGCCTCGGCCCGGGCCCTGATCTCGCTCAGATCGATCGACTCGATACGCGCCTTGCCGTGGCTGTCGTCGGTGCGGATCGGAATCTGCCAGCCGAGCCAGGAGCGAGCTTTCACGCCGAGTTCCTGCAGCGCCAGCGCGGTCAGGCCGGCGGTAATCTGTTCGCCCGAGGCGACGATCGAATCATACTCGCGGGCGTCGTAAAGCTTCGAGGTCTCGTTGACCCAGCCGACGAGCTGATTCGTGGTCCCGGCCATGGCGGAAACGACGACGATGACCTGATGGCCAGCGTCGACCTCGCGCTTGACGCGAGCCGCGACAGCCTTGATCCGGTTGACGTCGGCGACCGAGGTGCCGCCGAATTTCTGCACGATACGCGCCATTGTCTCAATTCTTTGCCGGGGACGCGCAGGCGTTCGCCGATATCCGGATAAAACGCCGCAGCCCCGTTTCGTTGAAAGTTGCCATTGAAGGGCGGCTATACATACTCTGCCGGCTTGGAATCAAGCAAGCTCGGGACGGCATCGCTCCGGGCTGGCATGCGCAGAGAGGATTTATCCGTTGACCGCACCTGCAGACATTCTCCTCGACGCGACCGGGGCGACGGTGGATCCCGCCGAGATCGCCCGTTTCTCCAAGGTCGCGGAAGAGTGGTGGGATCCCGAGGGCAATTTCGCCCCGCTGCACCGGCTCAACCCGACGCGCCTGGCCTATCTGCGCGACCGACTCGGCCAGCGCTTCGACCGGACCGGCGATTCGGTGGCGCCCTTCACGGGTTTGCGGCTGCTCGATATCGGCTGCGGTGGCGGGCTGGTCGCTGAACCAATGTCGCGTCTCGGCTTCGCCGTGACCGGCATCGACGCCGCCGGCAAGAGCCTGAACATCGCGCAGGCGCATGCGCTCAGTTCCAATCTTACGATCGATTACCGTGCGGCTACCGCCGAAGCGCTTGCTGACAGCGGCGAGCAGTTCGACGTGGTGCTCGCGCTTGAGGTGATCGAGCACGTGACGGAACTCGAGGCGTTCTTCGCCGCCATCCGCCGTCTCGTCCGCCCCGGTGGCGCCGTCGTGATCTCGACCATCAACCGCACGCTCAAATCGCTCGCGCTGGCCAAGATCGGCGCCGAATACGTGCTGCGCTGGGTGCCGCGCGGCACCCATGACTGGAAGAAGTTCCTGCGGCCCTCGGAAACGGCGGGCTATTGCCGCGGCGCCGGCCTCGTCATCGACGATCTGAGTGGCATGAGCTTCGAGCCGGTGACGGGCTCGTGGCGGCTCTCGCGCGATCTCGACATCAATTACGTGCTGACGGCTTTTCCCGAGGGATGAGTTCTCAGGCGTCGCTTTCTGGGATCCATGGGATCTGGCCGAATTCGATGCCTTCTTCCTTGAGCGCCGTCGCCTCGTCCGGGGTGGCGCCGCCATAAATGCCGCGGGGTGCGGTTTCGCCGTAATGGATCTTGCGGGCTTCCTCGGCGAAGCGGTCGCCAACATGCTCGCAGCTGCCCTCGACCGCGCGGCGCAGGGTGCGCAGGGCTTCGCGGACCTCGGTGGGGCTCGGCATGGCCGGAGTTTGCGATTTCGCGACCATCGGCGCCATCGGCGCGCGATCGACCTTGGTGTCGTTACACACGGGGCAGGCGATTTCGCCGGATGCCGCCTGCTTCTCGAAGGTATCGCTATTGCGGAACCAGCCTTCGAAGCCATGGCCGGCCTGGCATTTCAATTGATAATGGATCATCCGTTTCGGTGACCTGTCACTCTGGTGCTTGCTGTCTCGCCGGCCGCTGCCGGTGGGTCCTACGCCGAATCACTATAACGCAGGCTGCGACCAAACCCTATCGTGACGCAGCGATGGCACCATGCCGCGGGTCTCGGCGATCCGGGCGAGATCGAGGGTCGCCGTGACGATGCCGGGCTCGGTGCCCAATTCGCCGAGCACCTCGCCCCAGGGGTCGATGATCAGCGAGTGGCCATAGGTCTGGCGGCCGTCGGCATGGGTGCCGGTCTGCGCCGGGGCAATGACGAAACAGGTGTTCTCGATCGCCCGCGCCCGCAGCAGGGTGTGCCAATGCGCCTTGCCGGTCGGCACGGTGAAGGCTGCAGGCGAGGTCAGGATCGTGGCGCCGGCCTGCGCCAGCGCGCGATGGAGCGCGGGGAAGCGCAGATCGTAGCAGATGGTGAGGCCGACGATGCCGAACGGCGTTTCGACCACCATCGCACGCTCGCCGGGCCGGAACTGGTTGGATTCGCGATAGCTCTCGCCGCCGGCAAGATCGACGTCGAACATGTGGATCTTGTCGTAATGCGCGGCGATCTGTCCGTTCGGGTCGAACAGATAGGAGCGGTTGGCGAGGCGTTCCTCATCGGGCAGCTTGACCGCGAGTGACCCCGCCAGAATCCAGGCGCCGGTCTCCCGCGCCAGATCGGCGAAAACCGGCAGGATATAGGGCGATTCCTCGCGCTCGGCCTTCTCGAATTTCGGCCCGCGCTTCGGCTCCATCATGACGGCGTTTTCCGGCGTCAGGATGAACTCGGCGCCCTCGTCCCGAGCCCTGCGGATCAGGGTCGAAATCGTTGCGAGATTGGGGGCGACCTCGGCGCCGGCGCAGAGCTGGACGCAGGCGACCTTGACACTGTCTGCCATGGGCTTGCCCGTCTCGCTCAGGCGGTGAGCTTGGGGTCGAGCCCACCGGCGCGGTCGAGCGCGTAGAGATCGTCGCAGCCGCCGATATAGTCGCCGTTGATGAAAATCTGCGGCACCGTCATGCGGCCGCCGGCGCGTTTGATCATCGCCTTGCGCTGGGCGTCGTCACGGCTGACGTCGATCTCGGTAAAGCTCGCACCCTTGCGGCCGAGCAGGCTCTTCGCGCTCAGGCAATAGGGGCAGACCGGGGTGGTGTAGATCTCGACCGTTGCCACGTTGACTCTCCGTCAAATCGTTCCGTTCGCTTACCAAGATGGCGGTATCGCCGTCGTCGGGCAAGGGCGGAGCGGCTGAGATTTCCGCAGAGCGGCCGTGCCGATGCCACAGGGGGATCAGCGTAGGGCTCGGGCCAGCGTCAGGACATCGACGCGGGCGGCGCCTGCGCGTTTCAGCGCTCGGGCGCATTCCTCGACGGTGGCGCCCGTCGTGAGCACGTCATCGACCAGCAGGAACGCCTTGCCCTTGATGGTTGCGGCCGGATTGACGGCGAAGGCGGCGCGCACGTTCTCCTGCCGGCTCATGCGGCCGAGCTGGCCCTGCGAGCGGGTGCGGCGTCGGCGACGCAGGAGTTCGGGAGCAACTTTGACGGTCAGGTTCCGGCTTCGCGCGAGGCTGGCGGCCAGCGCGTGGCCGAGCAATGCTGACTGATTGTAGCGGCGGTTGAACAACCGGGTCCAGTGCAGTGGCACCGGGACGATGACGGTATCGGCCGAGATCAACGGCGCGCCGGCGCGGGCCAGCCAGTCGCCGAAGGCGGGAACGCCTTGCAGCCGGTCGCCATGTTTGAAGGCGAGGATGAGGCTGCGGCTCTTGTCGTCATAGGCGAAGACCGCCCGCAATCGGTCGACGGCGCTGGTGGAAGCTACACAGGCGGGGCACAGCGCGTCGGCACCGGCGTCATAGGGGAAGGGTAGGCCGCAACGGGTGCAGGCGGGGAGCCCCAGGAACCGGATATCGCTCCAGCAGGGAACACAGAGACCCTGCGCCGTGCCGGTCTCGCCACCGC
>CAIUCF010000629.1 GCA_903897565.1 uncultured Rhodospirillales bacterium
AACCGATCTTGGTATCGGCCTCGAGGCGATAGCCGCTGAGCTCGACGGCGCCGGTGGTGGTGCGGAACATCACGATCGAGGTGATTCATGGCGGATGCCTTCGTCGAAGGCGTTGCGGATCTTGGCCGGATCGTCGCGCAGGATCGCGAACTGCTCGGGCGCGCGGGCCAACTGATTCAAGGTGAAGCCGATCCCCGCCATGGTGGTGTCGACGCCGGCGCGGAAGAACGATCTGACATGGAGCGCCGCGCTGCCGGGGGCGAAGGCGCCGCTGTCCTCGGCCTGATAGATGCGCTCGCCGAAGCCGCCCGGCAGCATCTTGTCGCGCTTGAGCTGTTCGGCGTACCAGTCGAGGATCGGCTCGGCGCGTTTCAGCGCCCTTTGCAGCCGTTCGTTATTGGGGCCGAGTTGGTTGAAATTGAGCTCGCCGGTGATGATCAGCCGCTCGGGCGGCACCTCGATGCCCAGGACCCTGGGAAAGACGCTGAGGACGAAGGCCTCAATGATGTCGCGCACGCCGTCGACCTCGCGCAAATCGAGTGCGCGTTCGGCGACGAGCTCGGCCTCCTGCTCGAACATCTCGCGCATCCGGCGCACGACGGCCGGCGAGAGGATCGCCTGCAGCGCTGCCCGCACCCCGGTGTGTTCGGGCGGGTCGACCTCGGTGATTGGGCTCTTCGGCCGCCAGGCGCCCGGCTTGCGGATATCGCTGAGACCGACGCCGCCGGCCGTCGTGAAGCGGGCGTAGTCGCTGGCGACGATCCCGGCCTCGTCATAGCGTCCGACCGCGTAGAAACCATGCGGCTTGATGAACACGACGGGACCGGCCTCGCGCATCGTGTCGAAGAACGGGTAGGGGTCGGTCAGGACCGCGTCCGAGAACGGATCGATATCCAGGACCGGCGGTTGGGGAAGTCGGGGTGAAGCGGCGGCAACGGACACGGATTAGCTCCCTAGACCCGAACATAGTTGCGATCGGCGAGGCTATCATCACCTCGGTGGCGCAGGAGGTCTGTCCCCCCGTTCAGTGACGCCCCGTCGAAGTCCCGGCAAAGGGGGACAGTTGCGATCACGGCCGTCCTGTAGCGTCTCTGCTTCCGACCGGATCGGAGAAAGGCAGCTGTCTCAACATGTCCACCACGGCCGAGCTGACATTCGAATGGGTTCACATCTCCTATGACGAGACCGCCAAGTTCGTCGAGACCTACGGATTTTCCGGCAATCAGGGCGCGGTCAATCTCGAAGGCGTGCTGATCCGCCCGGCCAATCGTCCCTCGAAGACGCTGTTGGTTTTCATGCACCCGGCCTCGACCCTGCAGTTGCTGCCGGTGCCGCGCGAGGCGGCGCGCCTGGGTGCCCATGTGCTGTGTGCCGGGAGCCGCTACGCCCGCAACGACACGGCCGGGATCCTCGAGAAGGTACTGCTCGATCTCGGCGCCTATATCCGCCACGCCAAAGCAGTCTGGGGCTATGAGAAGATCGTGCTGGTCGGTTGGTCGGGCGGCGGGTCGCTGGCGCTGTTCTACCAGTCGCAGGCCGAGAATCCGACGATCACCCAGACCCCGGCGGGCGATCCGGTCGATCTCGTCGGCGCCGGGCTGATTCCGGCCGATGCGGTGATCTTCCAGGCCGCCCATATCTCGCGGGCGCATCTGCTGCTCGACATCATCGACCCATCCATCCGCGACGAGCTGGACCCGGACAACCGCGATCCCCGACTCGACATTTACGACCCTGCCAACCCGAACCGGCCGCCCTACGCGCCTGAGTTCGTCGTCGAGTATCGCAGCGCCCAACTTGCCCGCATGCGTCGGATCACGGCGACGGTGAAGCAGACGCTCGCCCGCCTCCTCGCCAAGGGCACCGGCGAGGTCGAGCGCGGCTTCATCACCCATCGCACGCTTGCCGATCCCCGGTTTCTCGACGGCACACTCGATGCCAACGACCGCCGGGTCGGCTGGTGTTACCTCGGCAATCCGGAAACGGTGAATACGGGTCCGGTCGGGCTGGCGCGGTTCTCGACCTTGCGCGGCTGGCTGTCGCAATGGTCGATCGACGATACCAATGCCGACGGTGTGGCCTGCGCCGCGCGGATCTCGGTGCCGCTGCTGACCATCGAGAACAGCGCCGACGATGCGGTGCCGAGCTATCACACGCGCCGGGTGTTCGACGGCGCGGCCAGCGCCGACAAACGCTTCGAGCTGATGAAAGGGGCCACGCATTACTATGCCGGCCAGCCGGAGCATCTCCACGACGTCACGCAGCTAACCCGGCGCTGGCTGCTGGAGCGAGGGCTCACCGACGCGTGACGCGTCTACTGTAGCCGCAGCTTCTCCGTTCGTGAACGCTCGCTGCGGTGCCCGGTGCCCCACAGGGCGAGGTACCAGAGCAGCAACTCGCGCTGGCTGGCGATGCCGAGCCGTTGATAGCTGCGTTTGCGGTAGGTGTTGACGGTTTCTTCGCTGATGCCGAGTTCCAGCGCGATACCCAATGCCGAAACCCCGCCGATGAGCCGGGCGCAGACTTCGGCCTCGCGTCGCGGCAGGTTCGCCGGCGCCATGTCGATATAGGACAGGATCTCATCGACCGAAGTCAGCGCCGCAGCCAGTTCCGAGCGGCGCGACACCAGGCTCACGTGCTTGTTGAGAATGGCGAGCAGGGTATCGCAATTCTGGCCGAGACTATCGATATCGGCTTCGGCAAACACGCCTCTCTCCTCCGGCCGCAGCACGCTCAGCCCGATCGTGTAATCGTCGCCGCCGCCGCACAGCAGGACGCGTTCGCAGATCTTCGTGCGGCCGTAGAGGCTGTCGCGCATGTCGCGATCCGGCAGGTTGCTGATGGTCAGTCGCATCAGGCTGGTGGCGTGCTTGCCGATCATTCGTTGGGCCTCGATCGCGTTGGGATCGAAGCGCCAGTATTGCCTGTCGAGATAGAGGCTGATCTGGCGATGGGCGGTATCGGTGCCGTCGAGGCTGACGGCGACGATTTCGAACGGTCGCTCGGCCGTGAAGCGAAGTACCGCGAAATGTTCCGCGCCATAGCGATGGTAGAGGAACGACGACAGTTCGGCTTCGAAATCGACGTTGCCGATCGCATTGATCACGCTGCAGATATCGGGCTTGCCCGAGATTGTTCCGACCTTGATGCCGGATTGCTGGGCGCTCATCTCACCCTCCCTTGCCGGTCCCGCGAAGCCTGTCTTGTTCTTCGTTGCAGGCTTCGCGATCGCTACCGATCCGACATATGTGTAGAGGAAAGGGCGACAGAATCAATGGCTCGTCGCGGCTCGACCCGGTGCGGCCGAGCGAGGGGGCGGAGCGTCGCCGTCGCCCCCTCTATCGCTAACCGACGGGTAGTTGCCCCAGATCTGCGATCAACCCCGGTCCAGTCGGCTCCCATCCGAGCGTCTTGCGGGTCCACGCACTCGAAGCGAGCATGTCGAAGCCGGCAAACATGCCGAGCCAGCCGAAGAAGGCCTGTGCCTCGTCCGGGGCGATGGACCTTGCCGGCAGGTTCAGGCGCCGACCGATCGCCTCGGCGATCTCCCGTATCGAGACACCCTCTTCGGCGACGGCGTGATATTTGGCATTGGGCTCGGCCTTTTCGACCGCCAGCCGGTAGAGGCGCGCGACATCGAGCACATGCGCCGCCGGCCAACGATTGAGCCCGTCGCCGACATACCCGCACACCCCCTTTTGGCGATAGATCTCGATCAGAGGCGTCACGAGTCCCTGCTTCACCGGGTCGTGGACCTGGGGCAGGCGAATGACCGCGGCGCGCACGCCCTTCTGCGAGAGCGCCGTCTGTTCCGAAACCCGGGGGAAGGGGAAATCTGCGGGAATGTCGTCGGTTTCGACCGCGAGCTGACCAGGCCCGGCCAATCCCGCCAAACCGCCGGTGACGATGAGGGGCCGGTCGGAGCCGGCGAGACCGGAACCCAGGGCTTCGATGGCACGGCCGTCGATCGCACAGCTTTCGGCGAAATTCGACCAGTCGTGGACGAACGCCAGGTGAATGACGGCATCGCAGGTGCTTGCCCCCTGGCGCAGGCTGTCGAGGTCTGCGAGCGAGCCACGGAGGACATCCGCGCCGAGGGCCGCCAGGGATCTTGCCCCCTCATCCGAGCGCGCCATGCCGAGGACGTCGTGTCCGGCGGTGATAAGTTCCTTGACGGTGGGGATGCCGATGAATCCGGTGGCGCCGGTGACGAAAACACGCATGAGCTGGTCTCCAGGGTTAGTTGAAGACAGATCTTGCTCCCAGGGTTATCCTGGTAAAGTAGTGACTTTATCATAGTAATGAAAGTAACAGGATGAGCGAGCGCGTGGTGGCCGAGAACCTGCTCGGGCGTTATTTGCGCGATCGGCGCCTGAAGCTGGATCCGGCGGCATTCGGCTTCGCCCCGGAGCGTCGCCGCACCCCCGGGCTGCGCCGTGAAGAGGTGGCGCAACGCGCCAATATCAGCCCGACCTGGTACACTTGGCTCGAACAGGGTCGCGGCGGCGCGGCTTCGGCCGATGTTCTCGACCGGATCGCGCGTGCTCTCATGCTCACGGACCTCGAGCGCGAGCACCTCTTCCTGCTCGGCCTCGGTCGCCCGCCCGAGGTCCGTTACCAGGACAACGAAGGCGTCACACCGCGGCTGCAGCGCGTCCTCGACGCGCTGGACCCATGCCCTGCGCTCATCCGGACCGCGATTTGGAACGTCGTCGCCTGGAACAACGCCGCCACAGCGATGCTGGGCGATTATGGCGCCTTGCCGCCGTCACAGCGCAACGTGCTGCGCATCATATTTCTCGACCCGCGTGCCCGTGCCGTGCAGTACGACTGGGAGAGCGTGGCGCGCCACATCGTGGGGGCGTTCCGTGTCGACGCCGCGCGGGCGGGGGCGGCCGCGGAGGTGGCGCCGCTCGTCGATGAGCTTTGCCGGCTCAGTCCCGAGTTCAGGACGATGTGGGGCGACAACGACGTTCGCAGCACCCACGGTGAAGCCGTGAAGCGGATACGCCATCCGGTTCTCGGGCCGCTGGCCTTTGAATATTCGGCTTTTTCCGTCGATGGCCGGACGGACCTGAGCATGGTCGTCTATAACCCGGCGACACCCGCCGACATGACGAAGATCCGCTCGCTGATCTGAAGATAGACTTTACAGATTATCTTCATATATCTATGGTGTGGATGATGATTGACGCATCAGATCACCCGAGCCTTTCGACCGCGGTCACGCTGGCGCAGGATCTGCGCGGCTTTGCCGGCAAGTTGAAACGCCGCCTGCGCGAGCAGGCTGACGTCGGCGATCTGACACCCTCGCAGACCGCCGTGCTCCTGCGCTTGGAAAGAGACGGCCCGGCCACGGCCTCGGCGCTCGCCCGGGCGGAGGCCATGCGACCGCAATCGATGGGCTCGGTGATCGCCGGTCTGGAGGCGGCAGGCTTGGTGTTCGGCACGCCTGATCCGGATGACGGGCGCCAGACGATGCTGGCGCTGACGGAGGCTTGCCGTTCCTGGATCGCCCAGGGCCGCGCCGCACGGCAGGACTGGCTGTCGCGCACTATCGACGCAAAGCTCACGTCAGCGGAACAGGAACAGCTCGCGACCGCGATGGCGTTGCTGCAACGCCTCGTCGGCGACTGAAACGACGCGGCCGTCGCGACCGCTCATCGAGGTACCGATCATGACGCTGACCTCCCTGGACCCGAACACGGCGCTGATCGTCGTCGACCTGCAGAAGGGTCATGTCGGCGCTGTGCCAGCCTCGATCTTCGACCCGGTCGTCGCCCGCAGCCGGGCGCTGGCGGATGCGTTTCGCGGGCGCGGGCTACCGGTGGTCCTGGTCACCGTCGATGGCGTGGCACCCGGGCGAACCGAACATCCTCGCCGGCTCCCGCGGGACCTGCCTGCCGACTTCGCCGATATCGTCTCGGACCTCGATCGGCAGCCCGGCGACATCGTCGTGACGAAGCAAACCTGGGGAGCCTTCACGAACACCGGCCTGGAGCAGCGTTTGAAGGCGCTCGGCGTTACACAGGCCGTGATCACCGGCGTGGCGACCGGGACCGGGGTCGAGGCCACCGCACGTCAAGCCTATGAGGCCGGTTTCAACGTCACCCTCGCCGTCGACGCGATGGCCGATCTGCGCAGTGCCGCCCATGACTACAGCGTCGCCAACGTGTTCCCGAGATTGGGCGAGACCGGCAGCACCGACGACATCCTTTTCCTCCTGCAAGGACGTGGCTGAGATGCATGCGCTTCATCTTCTCTCGTATTTCGTCGGCGGTGCCCTGCTGATGAACGCAGTCCCGCATGTCGTCAGCGGCACGATGGGCCGCAAGTTTCCCAGCCCGTTCGCGAAGCCGTCGGGCAGGGGGCTGTCGTCGGCGACGGTGAATATGGTTTGGGGTTTTGCAAACCTGGTCGGCGCTTACATCCTCGTCGGTCGCGTGGATCGGTTCGATTTCCGGCAGCTGGGCGATGTCGTGGCCCTGGCGTTGGGGATGCTCGTGCTCGGCCTTCAGCTGGCGTGGCATTTCGGTCGGCTGAACGACGGCAGCGGCCCGGCTCTGCGGTGAGCGCCTCGCGCCCGAGCGCGTTCCGTTCACTCGGGCATTACAATTATCGCCTCTGGGCGGGCGGGGCGCTCATTTCCAATATCGGCACCTGGGTACAGGGAACGGCTCAGGACTGGCTGGTGCTGACCGTGCTCACCCACCGTAGCGCCGCGGCGCTTGGGATCGTCATGGCGCTGCAATTTGCGCCACAGCTGCTGCTGCTGCCTTGGACCGGGTCCGCGGCGGATTACGCGGATCGGCGCAAGCTGCTCATCGCCACCCAGACGGCGATGGGCGCATTTGCGCTGCTTCTCGGCTTGCTGACCGTGACGGGTGCCGTGCAGCTCTGGCACGTCTACGTCTTCGCCTTTCTGTTCGGCAGCGCGGCGGCGTTCGATTCGCCGGTTCGCCAGACTTTCGTGGGCGAGTTGGTCGGCGACAAGGATCTCCACAACGCCGTCTCGCTCAATTCGCTGTCGTTCAACATCGCCAATCTGATCGGCCCCGCAGTATCGGGCTTCCTGATCGCGCTGGTCGGGACCGGCTGGGCCTTCGTCATCAACGGCGTGTCGTTCATGGCGATGCTGGCCGCGCTCTTGATGCTGGACGAGCGCGCGCTGCAATCTGCGCCACGTCGGCAGCGGACAGGCGGCGGCTTCGCGGCGGGCCTGCGCTATGTCGCCAAGCGCGCCGACTTGGTCGCGATCCTGATCATGCTGTTCCTGATCGGCACCTTCGGCCTCAACTTCCCGATCTTCATCTCGGGTATGGCGGTTCAGGTCTTTCATGCCGACGCGCGCGGCTACGGGCTGCTGTCGTCGATCATGGCTGTCGGTACGATCGCCGGGGCGTTCCTGAGCGCGCGGCGCGAAAGACCAAGATTCGTGACCCTGCTGTGGTCCGCCGGTCTGCTCGGGATCGGCTTCGCCCTTGCGGGGTTCGCACCCGGTTACTGGAGTTTCGCCGCCGCCCTGGTCGTCGTCGGCATCGCCTATCTGAGTTTCGTCACCGCCACCAACGGGCTTATGCAGCTCTCTACCGAACCGGCGATGCGCGGGCGGGTCATGGCGCTGCGCATCGGCGTCGGGCTCGGGGGTACGCCGGTCGGCGCACCGATCGTCGGCTGGGTCTCTGATCATCTCGGCCCGCGCTGGGCGCTCGGCGTCGGCGCCACGTCGGGCTTCGCCGCCGCCGCCGTCGCCGCTTACGCGCTGATGCGACGCGCCCGCCCGATCGAATCTCGTCGTGCGAGTTCGCTCGACAGCGAAGAATTCAGCCCGCGCGACTGATCGGCCGAGGCATCGCACCGTCTTAGTCCGGGGGTGATTTTAATGGTGCTTCTGCAAGAAAATGAGACCGAGGGAGCAGCGGGTGCCCCCTCCCGAACGGGAACGCGTTCGTTGCCTCGTGTCGTGTTCCTCGCGGAGCGCTATTCCGCCGCGATCTTGGCGTCTGTAAACGGAGCGAGATGGTAGTCCGGCGCCCGCACCTCATGCGTTCTCAGCCAGAATTCGGCGGCCGAGAACGGGAAGTTCTGTGCGACGCGGCCTTTGCTGTTCTTGTACCAGCTGCTCACCTTGGAAAAGCCCCAGGCGCGGAGGCGTGTCGCTTCATCGACACGCAGATTGTAGTCGCGGAAGACGTCGTCGCGCACCTCCATCGCGGCATGTCCGCCCTGGAGCAGGAGTCTGGCGGCGTCGACGATGTATTTCGCGGTCAGCTCGGAAAACATGATGATGCTGGCGTTGACCACCAGGTTGGTATTGGGGCCGTACATGCAGAACAGATTGGGAAAGCCCGGGATCGCCGTGCCGACATAGGCGCGCGCGTCGCCATCCCAGTATTCCTGGAGGTCGCGGCCGTCGCGGCCGACGACCGTCATCGGCATGAGGAACTTCGATGCCTGAAACCCAGTGCCGTAGATGATGACGTCGAACTCGCGATGGCTGCCATCGGCCAGGCGAATCCCTGTCGGGGTGATTTCCTCGATGGCATCGCGAACAAGGATGACATTGTCGCGCTGCAGGGTGCGAAGCCAGGTCCCATTATCGCGAATGATCCGTTTTCCACCCAGCGGCGAATCCGGAATGATTGCAGCTTCCAGATCAGGCCGTGCCGCGAATTGCGGCCGCATCCAGGCATGAATCTGGTCTCTGACCTTGGCGTTGAGCGCCGAGACAGCGCGTTCCGTCGGCGGGAAGTTCGGATCGACGATCACCTCTTCGAGGATGCCGACCGACTGCGGGATCGCCTGAGTCGCGCGATACCAAAGCGCGTAGCCAGGCAAGTTATCCATCAGCCAGCGGACGCTTTCCGGCACCGGGTCATGTAACTCGGGTGTCGGCAGCAGCCAGTTGGTGGTGCGGGCCAGGATCGTGAGTTGCGCGGCTTTGGCCGCCACCTGGGGAATGAACTGTGCCGCGCTCGCGCCGGTGCCGATGACGGCGACCCGCTTGCCCGTGAGGTCGACGTCGTGTTGCCAGCGCGCTGAATGGAACGCCGGCCCGGTGAAGCTCTCCCGCCCCGGGAAGTCCGGAATCAGCGGTCGGTTCAATTGGCCGACCGCCGAAACGGCGATATTGGCGCTCACGTGCTCGACACTGTCGCCCGTGGCGATGTCGAGGCGCCACAGCGATGCCGTCTCGTCCCAGCGTGCCGCAGTGACCTCGCTGCCGAAGCGGATATGCTCGTAGAGGCCGAATTCGCGGGCAACGTCGCGCATGTACCGGAATACGTCCTCGCCCTTGCCGAAATAATCCTTCCAGGTCTGGCGCGCGAACGCGAAGCTGTAGAGAAAGCTGTTAATATCGACGCGGATCCCGGGGTAATGGTTCTCCCGCCACGTGCCGCCGACGTCGTCGCCCTTCTCGTAGATGGTGAAGGGGACCCCGGCTTGTTTCAGGCGCAGCGCGAGCGCAAGCCCACTCTCGCCGGCGCCGATGATCGCGACCGAGAAATCGCGCTGCGGCGCCACTTGGTCCTTGTGCCATACCGGCCGCCGCAAATCCTCGATATCGGAGCTCAATTCCTCGGCGATGAGCGGCAGGAACGGCTCGATCGCGGGACCCATCAGCCAATAGGCCGCGCCCTGCAGCTGATCGAAGGTCGGCCGTTGCGGCAGCGCCGCGGCACTCCGGCCGAGGGATATCAGGGCTTCGAGGCATGTCTCGCGCACGGCGGCTTCTTGCTCACTCTCCATGCCGCTGGTGACGACGGTCAATTCGACCTTGGGCTTCCAGGCCTCCTTGAGGAAGGCAGGATCCGATGTCAGGTGCGCCGTCGTCAGGATCAATGTCGGCAGGTCGGCAGCGGCCACATGCGCGCGCAGGGTCGCCTCGTCGGGGATGCGGGTGATCGGGGCATTGAACGTCATCGAATAATCCTCCGTTTCTTTATTCTTATTGTTGTCGGGCCAGCGCCGTGCGCGCTGGCGATGATCGTCATGCGGCAGTCGTCGGCGCCAGAATCACGTTCCATTCCACCGTCCAGAAGGGATTGGCCACCTCCAGGCGGGCCGCCTCTTTCGGGTCATTCTCGTGCCGGAAATCGCCTACGAGGGATTGTTTGACGCCGAACACCGCGTCTTCCTCGAGATAGGGGCAGTCGGGCGCAAAAATCTGGGTGACCACCGTGTCGTAACCCGGGGCGGAAATGATGAAGTGCAGGTGTGCGGGACGATAGGGATGACGTCCCATCGCCTTGAGCATGCCGCCGACCGGGCCGTCATCGGGGATGGGGTAGTAGCGGGGCTTCGCCGAGCGGAACCAATAGCGCCCATCGGCGCCGGTCTCGAAGACGCCGCGCAGGTTCCATTCGGGCTGGATGCCCTTCTGCTGGACATCGTAGAAGCCGTTGTCGTTGGTCTGCCAGACATCGAGCAGGGCCCCGGCAACGGGTTCGCCGCGGGAGTCGGTCACGCGACCGCTGACGACGACCGGTTCGCCGAGCCCGTCGAGGCAGATATTTGTGCCCATGGGGTAGCGCGGTGCCCCCGGGAGGTAGAACGGCCCCAGCACCGAGTTCTCCGTCGATCCTTCCGGCCGATGCTGGTTGATGGAATCCACGAGCATCGAGACGCCGAGTGTGTCGGACAGCAGGATAAACTCCTGGCGCCATTCGGTGCAGGTGTGGCCGACCTCGGTCAGGAAGCGAATCGCCTTGAACCACTCCTCAGGGGTTAGCGACACCTCGCGGACGAGGGCGTGGAGATGCTTCACCACCGCCGTCATGATCTCACGAAGACGAGGGTCGGTGGCCGCGCTCATCCGCGCGTTGACGACGTCCACGGAGTTCTCGACATCGAAGAAGGTGGGCGATTGGGAATGCGTATCCATCCTGAGTTCCTCTCGATTTTGGCTATGAGTGACCGGATCCTGTCGGCGGCTCTCCGGCCCAGGCCGCGCCTATAAGCCGGCGTATCGCGTCGTATCCGAGCGGTCGCGGACTCCAGTATGGGTTCGCGAGCGCCTGCTCCGCGGCGGTGTCTATGCCCTCGACCGGCATGCCGAGTTCGCGTAAACCGCGCGGTGCGCCGAGGCTCTTGGCGAGCTCGTAGAGGGCGGCGGCGGGATCGGCATGACCGAGCGTCGCGGCGAGGCTCGCCATGGCATTAGGGACGGCCGGCGCGTTGTAGGCCAGCACGTAGGGCAGCAGGATCGCGTGTGTTTCGGCGTGCGGGAGGTCGAACATACCGCCGAGCGTGTGGCAGAGCTTGTGATGGAGCGCCATGCCGACGGACCCGAGGCAAATGCCGGCGAGCCAGGCGCCGTAGAGTGCTTCCGTGCGACCGGAAAGGTCTGCGGGAGCGACGATAATCCGGGGCAAGGCTCGGCTCAGCGCGACGATCGCGTCGAGGGCCATCGCCGACGTGATCGGATTCCCGTCGCGGGCATACAGGGCTTCAACCGCATGCGCTATCGCATTCATGCCGCTCATCGCCGATGCGTTCGTGGACAGCGCGAACGTCAATTCGACGTCATAGATAACGGTCTCGGGTCTGATCCGTTCGCTGCTCTGCGTGCGCTTGATGCCGTCCTGTGTTTCGCCCAGGATCGCCGTCATCTCCGAGCCCGCATAAGTCGTCGGGACGATGACCTGCGGCAGATCGGTGCGCAGCGCGATCGCCTTCGCCAGGCCGGTGGTCGAGCCGCCGCCGATCGCGACGAGGCCATCGATATGGTCGCGTTCGACGATCGCCATGGCCTCGTCGGTGATTGCGGTCGGCGTATGCATCCGCGCCTTCGCGAAGACCCCCGCCGCATCTGGTCCCAGCAAGGCGGCGACGTCCCGGGCCTGGGATTCCCGTGCCGGCGTGCCCAGGACCAGAGCTCGTCTCGACCCCAGCCGGCGCAACTCCGCTGGGAGTTGGCGTATGGTTCCGGGGCCGAAGATCACGCGGCAGGGCGCCGCTTGATAAACGAAGGGCTCGATCAGCGCGTCGCCGGTCGGATGGGCCCGGCGCTCGCCGCGATGTGACAGATCAGGGGCTCGACCGTGCTCGGCCATGTTCGCTGACCGCCG
>CAIUCF010000630.1 GCA_903897565.1 uncultured Rhodospirillales bacterium
CTGTCGTCGACGGCCTCGCCCATCGGTCCCGCCGCGGTACCGTGCAATGTCGCCTGGCCGAGCGCCAAGTAACGCCCGAGGTCCTCGTCGCTCCAGGCGCCGATGCCGCTCGCCTTGTCGGGGCTGATATTATAGGCGTACCAGCCGGCCTGCACCGTGCCGGCGAATTTCGATCGATTGTCGAGCGCCTGGGCGAGATTTCGCGGCGTATGGCATTCACCGCAATGCCCGGCGGCCTCGACCAGATAGGCGCCGCGATTCCAGGCATCGCTGCGGCCAGAATGCGGTTCGAAGCGGCGGTCCGAATTGAAGAACAGCGACCAGCCGGCCATTGCCCAGCGCTGATCGAACGGGAATTTCAGGGTATTGGCGTTGGCCGGCGCATTGACCGGCGCCAGGCTGAAGAGAAACGCCTTGATCGCCAGGGCATCGGCATCGGTCAGCGCGGTGTAGCTGGCATAGGGCATCGCCGGATAGAGCCGCTTGCCGCCGGGCGCAATGCCGCGATGCACGGCGTTCAGGAAGTCGGCATCGCTATAATTGCCGATGCCGGTGTCCTTGTCCGGGGTGATGTTGGTCGAGTACAGCGTGCCGAACGGCAGCACGAAGGCGAGACCGCCGGCATAGGGGACGCCGCCCTTCGCGGTGTGACAGGCTGCGCAATCGGCTGCCTGCGCCAGATACTGGCCGCGCGTCACGAGATCGGCCTTGGCGAGTTCCGGGGGCGCGCCGGTCGGGTCGGCGCCGTGATAATCGGCGAGCGCTACCCGGTCCGCGCCGGCGAAATCCGTCGGACCGGGACCGACGAGCCATAGGTAGGCCGCGGCGCCGACCAAGACTAGGACACCGGCCACGACCCCGACAAAACGCAGGAAGGGATGTCTCTTTGAACCATGTGTCATGCCAGCGCCCTCTCTAACCGATAGATCGTCAAGTTGCTCATCTCCATGGAGTCTGCACGCGCTCTATACACCTCGATCGTGGAGGTTCCGTCGACGTGCAAGATCCTTCGTTGTGGAAACCATGTCCCCGGGCGCGGTCGTCGCCCGTCGGGGTCACATCGCGCGGCGCCGCGGCGAGACCAAAATCGCGGTCACCTCGGGTCAGCACGGCGATCGTATCAGGATTCCCGGCGCGCGTGCAATCGGCGACGCAAAGGTTGTGCCCGCCTCGAGCGGGCTCGTGCCCCGAGGCCGATCGGCGCTTAACCCCGGCGCCGCGCTGTGCCACTCTCCCCGGTATCGGCGTAGGCCGGCAAACAACAAGCAAGAACAACGCTCCGGGAGAGGCCCGCCATGAAAGCTGTGATCTACGAGGGAACGCGCAAGATCCGCGTCGAGAACATTCCGGCGCCCAAGCTTCTTGCCGACACCGACGCGCTCGTGCGTGTGACCGCCGCGTCGATCTGCGGCACCGATATCCGACTCTACTGGGGAACGATGACCAACGTCATGCCGATGACCGACGGCGAGCCGCTCGGGCATGAATTCGTCGGTGTCGTCGAGGAGGTCGGCCGGGCGGTGACAGGCTTGAAGGTCGGGCAGCGCGTGGTGTCGCCGTTCTCGGTGCATTGCGGGACCTGCTATTATTGCGAGCACGACGTGCTGACGCGCTGCGAGTCGCTGCAGATTTTCGGCGTCGGCAAGGGCTTCGGAGCGCCGCTCGGCGGCGCCCAGTCGGAGTATGTGCGCGTGCCATCCGCCGAGCGGGTGCTGCTGAAGCTCGACGACCGGGTGTCCGACGAGCATGCGACGGTGCTGCCCGACGTGCTGACCGGCGTCTTCGCCGGCATGGAATGCATCAAGGGTGGCGAGA
>CAIUCF010000631.1 GCA_903897565.1 uncultured Rhodospirillales bacterium
CCGCTTCCCGGAAATCAAGGACTACATGGAGCGGACCAAGGAATTCTGCCGCGAGCACGGCTATGTCGAGACCCTGTTCGGGCGGCGCTGCCACATGCCGGGCATCAAGGATTCGAATCCGGCACGGCGCGCCTTCTCCGAACGTGCCGCCATCAACGCGCCGCTGCAGGGCACCGCCGCCGATATCATCCGCCGCGCCATGTCGCGGCTGCCGGCCCGTCTCGCCGAGGAAGGCCTGAAGGCCGTCATGCTGCTCCAGGTCCACGACGAATTGGTGTTCGAGGTGCCCGAGGCCGAGGCGGTGAAGGCCGCCGCGGTGATCAAATCGGTCATGGAAACCGCCTGCGGCCCGGCGATCACCCTGTCGGTGCCGCTGGTGGTCGAGACCGGCGCCGCGACCAATTGGGGCGCGGCACACTAATCGAGCGCGACGCGCCTTCAGACCAGGAGGTTCACCCGCCTGGGCATCAGCACCCAGAGCACGAAGGCCATGGCGAGCAGCGCCGGGACGTCGCCGAGCAGATGGCCCTGCTCGCCGGCGCAGTAATTGGCCTGCAGGGTCATGATCCCGGCATGGACGATACTCGACCAGATCGTGAACTGGAGCAGGCTGCGATTGGCGCTCGGGTCGCGGGCGGCGAGAAACAGGAACACGCCCAAGGTCGCGTAGATGCCCTGGATCATTTGTTCGTATTGCGACTGCCGCGGGTGCCAGGCCCAGCCGCTGATCCACAGCCAGTTCATCAGCGGATAGACACCGCAGACCAGGAACACGCCGAAACCGCGCAAGGCCCAAGGCAGTATCCTGGCCTTCAATTCGTCGTTCATTATGCCGCCCCTCGTCTCAATCGGGTCGCGTCGCCCGATACCGAGCCTATCACCGCCGCCTCGCCCGCGGAATACGACGATCCACGAGGTCTTCCGGGCTTCGCGTTGTCATCGACGATACAACCCAAAGGTTTCGTCGTACGATCGACGAAAATGGATTGCACCGCCTCGAAGACCATCCGCAATCCGCCGGCATAACAAGCCGCGGCCCCCGCCATGTGATCACATTCATACGACGGAAGGCATGCGGAGATCCTTTTTTCGGGAGTGCCGATCGGCGTCCTAGAGTAGAAACTCGGCGCATTTTTTTCTGACCGGTTTACCCTCTGTTAGTTTCCTCAGATCTAACTTTTGCCGTGCCGCCTTCGGCGCGCCGAGCGGGGTCGGAGAATCCTCTCGTCTACGGGATTCAGGAAATGGGGAGGCGAGCTTGGCTTTTTTCAATCGGGTCAGCAACGAAGTCGCGGAGAAACTCGAAGCCTTCGAGATGCTTAGGAATTCCGCCGGGGTCGGGTTGTTCGACGCGGTGATCCATGATGGCGACGCGATGAGCCCGAAATCGGTGTGGAACTGGTCTCCGGAATTCCGACGGCTCTGCGGTTTTGCGCCGACCGACCCCTTCCCCAATGTCGCGCAGTCCTGGACCGACCGCATTCACCCCGACGATCTCGCCCAGACCATGACCGATGTCGCCGCCTGCCTGCAGGCGGGCTCGTCTTATGATCTCGTGTACCGGATGAAGACCAAGAACGGGGTCTATCGCTGGTTCCGCGCCACCGGCACCATCGCCCTCGATCGCCAGGGCCGGCCGCGACGCTCCTGCGGCGCCCTGGTCGACATCCAGGCCAACAAGGATGCCGAGGAAGATCGTCGCCAGGCACGCGAGGCCCTCGCCCGCAAATTCGAGACCGCGATCGCCCATCTCGTCGACGGCGTGACCGATGCCGCGAACCAGCTCCAGGCCAAGGCCCAGACCATGGCCGCCACGGCAGAAGAAACCTCGCAGCGCTCGACCACGGTTTCGGCGGCCTCCGAGGAGGCGACGCAGAACGTCAATACGGTCGCGGCCGCGACCGAGGAACTCTCGGCCTCGGTGCGCGAGATCGCCCGTCAGGTCGAACATTCGACCCAGATGTCGGGCGCTGCCGTCAATCAGGCACGTGACACCAACACCCAGATCCAGGGTCTGGCGGTCGCCGTCGAAAAGATCGGCGCAGTCGTAAAACTGATCAACGATATCGCCGCGCAGACTAACCTGCTCGCGCTCAACGCCACGATCGAAGCGGCGCGCGCCGGCGACGCCGGCAAAGGCTTCGCCGTCGTCGCCTCCGAAGTCAAAGCGCTGGCCGGCCAGACCGCCAAGGCCACCGAGGAAATCTCGGCCCAGATCACCACGATCCAGGAAGCCACCGCCGCCTCCGTCACCGCGATCCAGGGCATCGCCGGGACGATCACCAAGGTCAATGAAACCGCCGCCGCGATCGCCAGCTCGGTCGAGGAACAGGGCGCGGCGACGCGGGAGATCGCGGTCAATGTCGCCGAAGCCGCCCGCGGCACCGCCGAGGTCACCGCGAACATTACCGGCGTCAGCTCCGCGGCCCATCAGACCGGGGTCACGGCCAAGGAAATGCTGACCGCGGCCGGCAATCTCAGCTCGAGCGGCGACATTCTCAAGCGTCAGGTCGACCAGTTCCTGAGCGAGGTGCGGACCGCCTGATTCGCCGACAACGGCGCGCGGTGTCCGGGTGATGCAGCGCCCCAAGCTCTGGCGATGCCCCGGGATCTTTTACCGAAAGTTAGCGACTGCACACCATGATACTCGCGGGAGGCGAGGATAACGATCGGGAATAGCCCGGCAACCTCGCGAAGAAGATGCATTTCGAAATCGGGAGAGACGCCTTGCTGTTTTCAAATCGCGCGAAGAACGAGACGACCGAAAAGTTGGAGTGGCTCGACATGCTCAGCAAGAGCTGCGGCGTCGGGCTGTGGGACGCGATCTTCGTCAATGGCGATCCGATGCATCCGGGATCGCGTTGGACCTGGTCGCCGCAGCTCCGCAACCTCGTCGGCTTCACGACCGAGCAGGAGTTTCCGAACGTCGCGACCTCCTGGTCGGATCGGCTGCATCCCGACGACGTGGCGCCGACGTTTGAACGGTTCACCGCCTCGCTGAAATCGGGTAACGGCTACGAACTGGTCTATCGCCTCAAAGTGCGCGACGGCAGCTATCGCTGGTTCAAAGCGACGGTCGGCGTCGCGCTCGGACCGGACGGCGTCGCCCGCCGCGCCTGTGGTTCCCTCGTCGATATTCACGAAGCCACCCAGGCTTCCGAGGAGCGTCGCCGCCTGCGTCAGGAACTCGCCGGCCGCTTCGAGACCGCGATCGGCGGCCTCGTCGAGGGCGTCTCGAGTTCGGCGGAAAAGCTGCAGGCGATTTCGGGCAAGATGTCGGAAACCGCGGAAGAGACCTCGCGGCGTTCGGTGACCGTCTCGGCCGCCTCGGAACAGGCGACCCAGAACGTCAATACCGTGGCCGCGGCAACGGAGGAACTCTCGGCCTCGGTGCGCGCGATTTCCCAGCAGGTCGGCTATTCGACCCAGATGTCGGGCGAGGCCGTCGCCCAGGCCAAGGCGACCAACGAACAGATCCAGGGCCTCGCCGTCGCCGTCGAGAAGATCGGCGCCGTAGTGAAGCTGATCAACGACATCGCCTCGCAGACCAACCTGCTGGCGCTCAACGCCACGATCGAGGCGGCGCGCGCCGGCGATGCCGGCAAGGGCTTCGCCGTCGTCGCCTCCGAGGTCAAGGCGCTGGCCGGCCAGACCGCCAAGGCCACCGAGGAGATCTCGGCGCAGATCACCAATATCCAGGACGCCACCACCGCCTCGGTGCGCTCGATCCAGACCATCGCCGGGACCATCGCCAAGGTCAACGAGATCGCCGGCGAGATCGCTTCGGCGGTTCACGAGCAGGGCGAAGCGGCGCGCGAGATCGCCCATAACGTCACCGAGGCCGCCAAGGGCACCGCCGAGGTCACCGTCAACATCTCCGGCGTCAGCGCCGCCGCCCAGGTCACGGGCGTGACCGCGGCGGAAATGCTGTCCTCCTCGGCGGAACTGACCCGCAACGGCGAATTGCTGAAGGCTCAGGTCCACAAATTCCTGACCGACGTGCGCGCGGCCTAGGAGGGGTCGTTCTTCGTCCAAGGTGAGTAGCCGGGCGGGGATTGTTCGGGGGGTGCGGGTGGTGGCGCCGAGCGGAGCAGACTTCGTCCGGCGGCCACCAGCGCCAGCCCGATGGCCATGGGAATGCCGCCAAAGAGCATGGCGACACCGATCACGCTTCCCATCCCCATGGCATTCGGGCTGACCACGGTGTTGATGACCGTGCTGCCGATAACCGACACGGTACAGAGGCCGCTGGTAGCGAAGATCAGGCCACCGATGGCTGTAATGAGGTAGCCGCCGAACCGCCGGGCGCCGCCTGTCCCTCCGCCATTATCCGCCATCGACGATCCCTCCCGCCGCGACCAACGCGGCATTGCCCGGCGCGCCCGCGCGGTAGAACGTGTTGTAAGTATCGAACGGGATGATCCTGCCGTCGATCGTGACGAAATGGACGCAGGATCGCTTCACCGTCCCGGTATTGAAATTGTGGCGATCGAGAAACTGCGAGATCACGACCCGGAAAGTCCGGTCATAGCCGAGATTGGTTGGCACCGCCGCCTGCGGCAGGCAGCACAGCAGGCTCGCCAGCTTGTGCGAGGTATCGGCTTGCGCCGTCGATAGAGACAGCAGCTCGAAGACCCGCCGCTGCAGCTCGGGGTAGGCCTCGAAGCTGACGGTGTTCGGCACCGCGGCCACGAACAACTCTCGCGGCAGCAACGCCGTCACCGGTGTCACCGCGCTCCCGTCGCGCAAGCCGTAGCCGATGCAGATTTGGTCGGGATTGCAGGGCAGCGGGATCAAATCGGCGAGTTCAAACACGCCGGCTTCGGCAATGCGCCGGCGAATCTCGCTCAGCAGGATCCGGTGATGCGCGGGGTCGAAACCGTCATTGCGCCCGGCGTCCTGGACCGGCTGGAAGGTGATCCCCCGAACACAGCGCCATTGCAGGGCGAAGCGCACGAGCGCCGGAATCTCGTCGTCGTTCACCCCCTTCTTGACCGTCACGACGAGGGTGGTGGAAATGCCGTGGCGCTCCAGCGCCGCAAGCGCCTCATGCCGGATCGCGGCGAGGCGGGCGCCGCGGATATTCGCGAGCGCTTCGTCGTGCAGCGAGTCGAGCTGCAGATAGATCTCGAAGCGGGGCATGTAGCTGGCCAGCCGGGCGACGAATTCGGGATCCTGCGCGATCCGCAACCCATTGGTATTGACCATCAGGTGACGGATCGGCCGCGCCTTTGCGGCGTCGAGGATCGCAAAGAAATCCGGATGCAGGGTCGGCTCACCGCCCGAAATCTGCAGCAGATCGGGCTCGCCCTCGGACTCGACCAGCCGGTCCATCATCGCCTCGATCGTCGCAAGCGGCCGGTTCGCACCGCGCTTCGGCGCGGAATCGGCGAAGCAGACCGGGCAGCTGAGATTGCATTCGGCGTTGATCTCGATGATCGCGAGGCAGGAATGCTGTTCATGATCCGGGCAGAGGCCGCAATCATGGGGGCAGCCGTTTTCGGTCCGAGTCTGTGTGACCAGCGGCCGATCACCCGGCTTCAGCCAGTCCTGGGTCGATTTCCAGTAGCCGAGATCGTCGCTCACCCGCGTTTTTTGCACACCGTGTGCGGCACAGCGCTTGAGATAGAAGACGTCGTTACCTTCGGCGATCACCTTGGCCGGAACCAGACCAAGACAGGTCTCGCACAGGCTCGTCACCTGACCGAGAAACAGATAGGGCGCGCTCTTACGCGCCGGCGCGCTCGCGCTTGAGGTCGTCGCGGTAGAAGAGAGCGCCATAACCGACCAGCCCGAGACAAAGGAGATGAAACAGATTCAGCGGCCCGAACAGGCCCGGATAGGGTTTCAGGAATTCCCAGCAGAAACGCTGCCCCCCATACCAGATCGCGAGGGCATAGAAGCTTCTGCGAAACGCCCAACTCTGGCGGGAAGATAGCCCATGAAGGTAGATCAGGAGAAACACAAACATCGCCGCCGATTCATAGAGCTGCACCGGATGCCGGGCGATGCCGTCACCGAGATCGACACCCCAGGGCAGGCTGGTCGGCACGCCGTAGGTACGGTCGGGCAAGCCGGCAAGCAAGCAGCCCCACCTGCCGATCGCGAGGCCGAGCGCGAACGGCCCCACGAACAGGGTGCCGGTCGAGCCGCGAATCCCCTTAATCACCTTGTAGAGTTCGACACCGATGATCGCGCCCACCAGCGCTCCGAGCACGGTATGCGACAGGGTCGGAATGGCATCGCGCAACGTATTCAAGGAGCCGAACGCCCAGGCCGCCGCGACCGCACCGAAGACGAGACACATGAAATAGCCCGGCCCGGCCTGCGTCGAAACCCGAGCGGCGACCCCTGCCAGTCGCCAGCGATATAACCCGAAGCCAAGCGCGCTCCCCGCGGCCCACGCCAGTAGATCTACCGGCAGGTGAAGCGCTGGTGAGGTTGCGACGTGGATCACGGCGGCGGGGCCGGCAGGTCGGCCGCCTCGGCAAGCTGCCGCAAGCCGGCGGGAGACAGGTCGATTTCGGCCAGCACCGGGAACAACCGCCGCCAGATCACCGCGACGAGGATCGCGCCGACGCCGCCGATGACGGCCGCAGGGATCGCACCGAAACAGGCCGCGGCGAGGCCGGATTCGAGCTGACCGAGTTGGTTCGAGGTGTTTATGAAGACGGCATTGACCGCCGAGACGCGGCCGCGCATGCGGTCCGGCGTCGCCGTCTGCACCAGGGTGGTGCGCACGAAGACGCTCAGCATGTCGGCGGTGCCGAGCGCCACCAGCACGACCATCGACACGACGAAGACGTGGGAGAGCGCGAACATCACGGTCAGCACGCCATAGCCGAGCAGCGCCCCCAGCATCACCCGTCCGGAGCGCCGCCCGAGCGGCCATTGCGCCAGGGCCAACGCCGCCAGCACCGCGCCGATCGAGGGCGCGCTGCGCAGCAACCCGAGCCCGAACGCGCCCACGCCGAGAATATCCTTGGCGTAGATCGGCAGCAGCGCCGTGACGTCGCCCATCAACACGGCGAAGAGGTCGATCGAGATCGCGCCGAGGATCGCCGGTCGTTCGACGACGAAACGGACGCCGGCGAAGACTTCTCCGAACGAGACGGCACGAGGCTGCGCCGGCCGTGTTCGGGTGCGGATTGCGAGGCTGGCCGCGGTGGCGAGGACGAGCAAGACGAGAGCAACGAGGTATCCAGCGCTGTCGTTGACCGAGAGCAGCATGCCGCCGAGCGCGGGCGCCCCAATCATCGCGATGTTGTTGACCGAGGAACCCCAGGCGATGGCGCGGCAGAGATCGTCGCGCGCGACCAGCATCGGCGTCAGCGCCTGCTGCGCCGTGAAGGCGAACGAGCGCGCCGTCGCAAAGACGAGCATGGCCGCGTAGAAGACCCAGAGTGCGTGGCCGCCGGTGGCGACCGCAGTGAACAATACGGCAGCGGCAATTGCGCCGATCCCACTGCAGATCGAGATCACCCGACGCCGGTCGACCCGGTCCGCGACCTCACCGGTCAGCGGCAGCAGCAGGAACGCGGGCACGAACTGGACGAGGCCGATCAGGCCGAGATCGAGCGCGCGCCCGGTGAGCAGGTAGATCTGCCAGCTTACCGCGACACTGAGGATCTGCTGCGCCGACATCGAGCAGAAACGGGCGGACAGAAGGAGGGTAAAATCCCGATTGGCAAACAGGCTCCAAGCCGATCCCCGCGCCGCAATATCGCTCATCCTGGCCTGTGCTCTCGCCCCGTCTCACCTGCAATCAATCTATCGCGCGGCCGGCGACGCGAACCACCCGTCTTCGCCGGGCGGCAGCATTGCAGCGACTCGGCGCAAATACCGCTCCAGCAAAATACACACGACCCAAGGCGAGCCTGTGGTAGATCAGATATCGCCCCGGCCCGTCAGGGGTGGTGCCGGGGGGCAATATAGATAGTTGTTTTTCCGCGCTCTCAATAACAAAGCGGCATAGCCGGTTCA
>CAIUCF010000632.1 GCA_903897565.1 uncultured Rhodospirillales bacterium
CGCCGCAGCCCAGGGATAGCCGAGACGTGACATCACCTCGGCATGGGCGGTCTCGATGCGGGCGATCTGCGCGGCGTTCAGCTCCTCGCGCCAGGCCTCGGTCTCGCCGCGGCGGAAGAACCGGGCCTCCGCCCGCGCCTCGCGGAAGCCATGGGTCTGCTCCTGCGCCTGCAGGGTCACGAAATCGGCCAGTCGGACGGCGCGGGCGATGCGCTCTTCGTCCGCGGGATAGCCAGCGAAGGCCAGCGCCGCGGTGAACACGGTCACGGGGTCGGCCTTCAGATCCTCGTAGCGGATCAGATGCACCGGAATGTCGCGCTGACCGAGCCAGCTGTCGATATGCCCGCTCCAGCCCGGCAGCTGCTGGCGCAACTGCGGCGCCTGACTGCGCCGCGATTGGCAGAAGCCGGCCTTGGCGTCGGCCATGAAATCGATCGTGGTGTCGATGCTTTGATGCAGGTGATGGGCGAGCGATGGCGCCACGGCACGGGGGTCGCGGACGATGACGATGGCGGCATCGGCCCCCTTCGCGCCGGCCAGCAGGGGGACGCCGTGCGGGTTGACGGTATAGGCGTCATGGACTTTGACGAAGCGGAAGGCGGGTCCGGCCGCCGGCTCGAGATCGTCCTCGGCGCCGGCGGCGAGCATCTCGTAGACGGCGGGCCGCAGCAGGTCGATCTCGTCATGGGTCAGCAGGCCGGAATCGATCAGGGTCAGGTGATCGAAGGGGCCACGGGCGCTGGCGATGCCGCCCCGCTCAGGCAGGTTGTTGATATCGATGCCTGAGTCCTCCGCGGCCTGCAGATTCGCGATCAGCATCCGGAACCAGGTATTGCCCGATTTCGGATAGGAGGCGAGCCACACCGTCCGCGTCACGGCGCGACCACCAGACCGATCTCACGCCAATGCTGCTCGAGCCAGCCGATCACCTCGGGCATGCGGGCAAAATCGAGCGGGCGGGTCAGGCGGAAGATGCCGGCGCTCGCAGCCACGCTGGCTGCGGCCTGGAAATAGCTGGCCTTCTGGCCCATGCGCCCGATCAGGGCCGGCCGGTAGGCGTTGCGCCGGAAGATCAGCGCCGCGTCGACCAGATTGGGCTTCTCGATCCCGGGCCGGTCGGGGCCGCGGGCCTCGTGCAGGACATAGAGCGCGCCGATCGGCACCGGCGCCGTCACCGCCTGTTCCGGGGCGACGTAGAATTTCTCGAAACGGTTGCGCACTGCCTCGCCGCGCGCGGCGGCGAGATCGAGCCGGTCGATGGCCTGCGCCCAGAGCTTGAGCTGGCGGCCATCGGGATGGATGGTGGCGCCCGTGCCGGGCTCCAGGCTGATGGCGCAGACATCGTCGGTGATCAGCGGATAGCCCGCCTTGCCGAGGGCGGCCGCGAGGGTCGATTTGCCGGCGCCGGAGGGACCGCAGAACAGCACGGCCTAGCCGCCGACCAGCACGGCGCTGGCATGGAGGGCAATATGGTCGCGCTGGTGGAGCAGGATCCCGAACACGGTACCGACGAGGAAGATCGCCAACTCGGTTGCGGGGATGCCGGTTTCGGGTTGGTAGGCGATCTCGCGACCCGCGGTCAGCTGAAACCGCGCCAGCCCGGGAATGCGCAGCAGGAAGCGCTCGC
>CAIUCF010000633.1 GCA_903897565.1 uncultured Rhodospirillales bacterium
CTCGGCGCCCATGGCGCAGCTAAGCTTATCCACGCGGCGGCCAAGTCGCCCGATGTCGACGCCGCCGCTGTCCTGCCGCACGCGGCCTCGGCCAATCACCGCCTGTTCTACGACTCGACCGGCGCGCCACGCAGCGCCAGCGCGATCATCACCTTCCTCGATCACAAGTTCCATAAGGACGCGGCGAAATACGCCGCCTACGCCAAGGCGCAGGCTTCCGAAGCCTGACGCTCGGCAGGTATCGAGCGGAGACGCCGAAATGGCGCTGCCCCCGGGGCCGTGGTAGCATATGGTTGCAGCGCAACGTGGCTGGACTGTGACTCCCGGAGCCTGAAGGTTGATTATCCTGTGTCCCGATTGCGGGAGCGCCCAGAGACTGCCGTCGCTCGCGCCGCTGCACCGGGCCGTCTGCCATCGCTGCGGCGCCGAACTCGCGCGCAGTGGCACGCCGCGGGTCCAGGCCTTGCTTGCGGCCACGGTGACGGCGCTCCTGCTGTATTTTCCGGCGAATTTCCTGCCGACACTGATCGTCGACTATAACGGCCAGATGCGGGAGAGCATCATCGCCACGGGGGCGAGCGCGCTGTGGGACCAGGGTTACTGGACACTGGCGACAGGCGTGTTTCTGCTGACCGTCGTGATGCCGATGGTCTGGCTCTGCAGTTTGTTCGCCATCCTCGTGATCATGGCGGGCGGCCGACATCCCGCCTGGCTCGGCCCCCTGATGCGGGTGTGCCAAACATGCCGGCCCTGGGCGATGCCCGAGATCATGCTGCTAGGGGGCTTCGTCGCCTATTCCCGGGCCGAGGCGATGGCGACGACCTCGATCGGGGTGGGCGGCTGGTCCTACCTGTTCTACGCCGCCGCGGTGCTGGCGATCGATCTGCTCCATGACCGCCACGCGCTGTGGGAGCGGGTAATGCCGACGCCGCCGATCACTCAACCCGTCGGGGCGTTCGCCTGTCACACCTGCCGCTATCCGATCGAGCCGGATTGCGCGGAAACGGCCCGGCGATGCATCTGTCCACGCTGTCGCGGCACGACGGGCGCCCGCAAGGAGGACGCGTTCAATCAAGTGGCGGCCCTGGTCGCCACGGCCGCGATTCTCTACATCCCGGCCAATCTTCTTCCGGTCATGACGGTGCTCAGCTTCGGCGAACGCACGCCCAATACGATCCTGTCGGGGATCGGCGAGTTGTGGGACGAGGGCGCCTGGCCGCTCGCGATGATCGTCTTCGTCGCCAGTCTTGCGGTGCCACTGCTGAAACTCTTGGGCTTGAGCTGGTGCCTCGCTATGATCCTGCGACGTTCGGGCTCGCAACTGGTGGCCCGAACCCGCCTCGTGCGGTTGATCAGCTTCATCGGGCGATGGTCGAACATTGATGTCTTCACGATTTCCATCCTGTGTGTCCTCGCGAATTTCGGTAATCTCGAGCAGGTCGAGGTCGATCCCGGTGCGATGTGCTTTGCCGCGGTCGTCATCCTGACGATGATCGCGTCGCATCGCTTCGACATCCGCATGATGTGGGACGCCATCGATCCCGAGCCGGAACCGCGGCCGGTTCATGACTCCGTGATCCTGTGAGCAACGCCCATATTCCCCACGCGCGGTCGCGGCGCCAGAAGCTGTTCGCCTGGGTCTGGCTGATCCCGGTCGTGGCGGCCTTCACCGTGCTCTGGCTCGGCTGGCAGTCGCTGGCGACCCGCGGGCCGTTGATCACGATCGTCTTCGACGACGCCGAGGGTCTGGACGAAGGCCATACGCCGGTACGCTACAAGAGCGTCCAGGTCGGGTTGGTCGAGAGTGTCGGTCTGTCCAAGGATCTCGGCAAGGTCGTCGTCACTGCGCGCATGGACCGTAGGGTCGCCGCCAGCCTCACCGAGCACGCCGAATTCTGGGTGGTGAAGCCGCGGTTCAGCGCGTCGGGCGTCTCGGGGCTGTCGACCTTGCTGTCGGGTTCCTACATTGAAATGGAGCCGGGATCGGGCAAGCCGGAGAGCAAATTCACCGGCCTCGAAGAACCGCCGGTCGTCCAGGCCCAGGTGCCGGGGCAGCGGTTCACTCTGGAGGCCAATCAACTCGGCTCGCTGGACCAGGGCTCGCCGGTCTACTTCCGCGGTCTCCAGGTCGGCGAGGTGCTCGGCGATTCCCTGCGGCAGGATGGGACCAGCGTCGAGATCTACGTCTTCGTCCGCCACCCCTATGACCAACTGGTGAAGACCAATTCGCATTTCTGGAACGCCAGCGGCGTCTCGGTCGGCACCACCGGCTCGGGGATCAAGGCCAATATCGGCTCGTTGCAGACCTTGCTGGCCGGCGGCATCGCCTTCGACTCGCCGCCCGAAGGTCCGATCGAGCCGCAGGGCAAGACCGACGCCCGCTTCAAGCTCTATGACGATCCCGCCAGCGCCGATGACGCTGCGACCGGCCCGGTCGTGCCCTATCTCGTCCGCTTCCCCGGCGCGGTCCATGGGCTCGGGGTCGGCGCGCCTGTCGAGCTCAACGGTGTCAAGATCGGTCGCGTCACGGCGTTCCATCTCGAATACGATCTGGCCACGGCCGATCTCCAGACGCCGGTGCTCCTGGAACTGCAGCCCGATCTGCTGCGCCTCAAGGGTGGGCAGGCGGCGATGCCGATGGAGCTCGATCGCGCGCTGCATGATCTGACCGCGGCCGGACTGCGCGCCCGTCTCGGTACCGCCAGCCTGTTGACCGGCAGCCTGCTGGTGTCGCTGGAGCAGGTCCAGGGTGCGACCCCCGCCGTCATGACTGTCGAGAACGGCATCGGCGTGATCCCGGCGACGGGGTCCGGGTCACTCGACCAGCTCACCAAATCGGCCACGGCCTTGATCGATTCGCTGCGGACGCCGCTGCCGGCGATCATGGAGCATCTCGGTCGCGTCGTCGCCAATTTCGATCGCCTGACCGGCTCCCCGGAATTGAGCCAGGCGACGACGAACCTGGCCAAGACGATCGCCAATCTACAGCGGATCACGGCTTCGACCGACGTCGCGCTGCCGCCGTTGCTGGCCAGTCTGCGGCAGACCGCCGATGCCGCGAACCGGGCTGCCGTGGCGGCCAATCGCATCGTCGGCGGCGATCCGGTCGCCGCCGGTCACGACATGCCGGCGATGCTGCGCGAGCTGACCGCCGCGGCGCGGTCGATCCGCGATCTCACCGAATTTCTCGATCAGCATCCCGACGCCTTGCTGCGCGGGAGGAGGGGCCTGCAATGATCCGCGTCTCGTCGATCGCGGCGCTGTTGTCGCTGGGTCTGGTCGCCTGCGCCAGCGGGCCGCCGACATCCTTCTACACACTGGATCCGGTCGGCCCGGTCGGCACGCCGGTGGCGTCGACCGCGGGGGCGCCTCTCGTCGTGACCGTGGGACTGCCCGAGATTCTCGATCGCGCCCAGCTGGTTCGTCGCACCGGCCCGGACCAGCTCGCGATCTCGCCCACCGACCGTTGGGCGGCGCCGCTCGACGATCTGGTGCGCCGCGCCCTCGCCAAGGATCTGGCGCTCCGCCTGCCCGGGCGCCTCGTCGCCGTCGACCGCCCGGAGGCCGCGATCGAGCCGTGGGTCGTGCGGATCGCTGTCGAGGAGTTCACGGCCGATGGCGCTGGACGCGTGACCCTGGAGGGGCACTGGACGGTCACGACGGCTGATGGCGCGCCCTCCGCGCCGGGCTCGGTCCATATCGTCACGGCAGCGCCGGATGCATCGGCCGCCGCCGCGGTTCAGGCTATGAGCGCGGCGCTGGCGCAGCTCAGCGATCAGATCGCCGTCGGTCTCCCGCGCTAGACTTTGTCGATGACGTGCTGCGGGCCGCGGCTCGCGGCGATGAACGAGGCGCAGAGGATCAGGGCGCAGCCGAGCCATTGCATCGGCACCAGGGATTCCTCGATCCCCGGCAACCAGCCCGAGACGGCGAGCAGCGTCGCCGAGACCGGCTCCAGCGAGAACAGGATCGCCGATTCGGTCGCGGCCAGGCGGGACTGCATCAGGCACTGCGCCCAGAAGGCGAAGGCCGTCGAGATCAGCCCGTTGAAGCCGATCGAGAGCAGGACTCCGGGCTGTAGGGCGACTGCGAATGATGCGCGCAGATCGTCGGGGGGATTGGCGGCCAGCAGCACGGCCGACATGACCGCCATCACCGAAATCTGGATGAAGGTCATGGCGAGGACGTCATGCAGCCGCGACAGGCGGTCGATGGCCAGGATCATCGCCGCGAACAGGAAGGCGCAGGCCAGGATTTCCCAGTCGCCGCGGTTCCAGCCGCCGAGCGGGTCGCCGCCGTTCCAGAACAAGCCGGACAGTCCCGCGAGGGCGACCGGCACCGCGATCAGCTCGCTGCGGTGCAGCCGGTCGCCGAACACCACCGCCATCACCGGCGTGATCAGGACGTAGAGGGTCGTCACGAACGCCGCCTTGGCGTTGGTGGTAAAGCGCAAACCATCGGTCTGCAGCCAGTACGCGGCGAAGTCGATCGCGCCGAGCGCCGCGCTCTGCCACAGCAGCCGCCGGCTGAAGCGCGACCGGGCGGCATAGCAGATCAGGCCGAGCCCGACGGCGCCGAGCGCGAAGCGCAGGGTCATGAACAGACCGACATCCATGCCCGCCTTCAGGGCGTATTGCACCGTGGGGAACGAGACGCCCCAGATGATCGTCACGATGATGACGGAGACGACGGCGCCGGTATGGGTAATGTGATCACGCATTTTGCCTGTGTAGCGTCGCGCCCAAAGAAACGCGAGATCCGGCAGTGCAGGGCTGCAACGCTCCCCAGCTTTGCATCGCCGTGATGCAACGCAGTCTTTGCGCCGGCCTCGGGACGGGACTAGGGTGCGCGCATTCTCGTAACAGCAATCGACCTGAACCGATGTCCCTCCTTGCCCAACGTCTCGATCGAATCAAGCCGTCGCCGACCATGGCCGTGACGGCCCTCGCCCAGGAATTGAAGGCAGCCGGCCGCGATGTTATCGGCCTCGGCGCCGGAGAGCCCGATTTCGACACGCCGCTCAACATCCAGGAAGCAGCGATCGCCGCGATGCGCCGCGGCGAGACCCGCTACACGGCCGTCGACGGCACTCCGGCGCTGAAGAAGGCGATCGTCGCCAAGTTCAAGCGCGAGAATGGCCTCGACTACAAGACCGAGCAGGTCACCGTGGCGTCGGGCGGCAAGCAGATCATCTTCAACGCCATGATCGCGACGCTCGATCCGGGTGACGAGGTCATCATCCCGGCGCCGTTCTGGGTGTCCTACCCGGACATCGTGAACCTCTGCGACGCGACGCCGGTGATCGTGCCGTGCCCGCAGGCTCAAGGGTTCAAGCTCAGCGCCGCCGGGCTCGCCGCCGCGATCACGCCCAAGACCAAGTGGCTGATCCTCAACTCGCCGTCGAACCCGACCGGCGCCGCCTATTCGGCTGCCGAGCTGCGCGCGCTCGCCGACGTGCTGCTCGACCATCCGCATGTCTGGATCCTGACCGACGACATGTACGAACACCTGATGTTCGACGGCTTGACCTTTGCGACCATCGCGGCGGTCGAGCCGCGGCTCTATGACCGCACCCTGACGATGAACGGCGTCAGCAAGGCCTATTGCATGACCGGCTGGCGCATCGGCTATGCCGCCGGGCCGGTGGCGCTGATCAAGGCCATCGCCAAGGTGCAGTCGCAATCGACATCCAACCCGTGCTCGATCAGCCAGGCCGCCGCGGTCGAGGCGCTCAACGGGCCGCAGGATTTCATAGCGATCCACAACGCCGTGTTCGTCGAGCGCCGCGACATGGTCGTCGCGCTCCTCAATGCCATCCCGGGCATCTCCTGTCCGAAGCCGGACGGGGCGTTCTACGTCTACCCGTCCTGCGCCGGGGCGATCGGTAAGCGCACGCCCGATGGCAACCTGATCCAGAGTGACGATGATTTCGTATCCTACCTGCTGAAATCGGAAGGCGTCGCGGTGGTGCAGGGCTCGGCTTTCGGATTGTCGCCACATTTTCGTATCTCTTATGCCACCGCGACCGAACTCCTTCGTGATGCCTGCGGGCGGATCGCGAAGGCCTGCGCCGCGCTGTCCTGATCCTCGTCGACGATAGTCGACCGGGACGGGAGAGATAGCGGGGCTCGGCCGGCTTTGACGAGGGATGGGACGATGCTGACGCGGATGGTCAAAGGTTGGGAGATTCCGGAATCGGAGGCGACGCCCGAGGCGTTGTTCAACGGACGGCGGGCGTGGCTGAAAGCGGCACTCGGCGGGCTCGCTGCGACCTCGCCGCTCAGCATCGCCCTGTCGCGGCCCGCTCTCGCCGATGCGGCGCCGGCCGGCTACCCGGCGAAAGCCAATGCCCGCTTCGCGCTGGACCGGCCGCTCTCCGCCGAACAGCTGGTCGAGTCCTACAATAATTTCTACGAGTTCGGCTTCGAGAAGACCGTCGCCGGTGCGGCGCAGGCGTTGAAGCCCGATCCATGGACGATCAGGATCGACGGCATGGTCGAGAAGGAACAGACTCTGTCCTTCGACGATCTCCTGAAGAAGGTGACGCTTGAGGAGCGGCTCTATCGCCATCGCTGCGTCGAGACCTGGTCGATGGCCGTGCCTTGGACGGGGTTTCCGCTGAAGGCCCTGGTCGATCTGGCGCGGCCGCTGTCCGGCGCGAAGTATCTGCGGATGGAAACCTTTACGGACACCGAAGTCGCCCCGGAGCAGGCGGACCCGCTCTATCCCTGGCCCTATATCGAAGGCCTGACGATGGCGGAGGCGACCAACGACCTCGCCTTCATCACGACCGGGATCTACGGCAAGCCGCTGCCGAAGCAGAACGGCGCGCCGATCCGCCTGGTCGTGCCGTGGAAATACGGCTTCAAATCGGCCAAATCATTGGTCAAGTTCAGCTTTGTCGCCGAGCGTCCGGTGGGCTTCTGGCAGGCGCTGCAATCCTCGGAATACGGGTTCTGGGCCAACGTCAACCCGGATGTGCCCCATCCGCGTTGGAGCCAGGCCCGCGAAACGCCGCTCGGTTCGCTGGTGCCGCGGCCGACCCTGATCTGGAACGGCTACGGCGAATTCGTCGCCGATCTCTACAAGGGATTGGAAGGCGAACGACTTTTCGCGTGATCGGGTTCAGGCTACACGATCTTTTAAGATGTCGCTGCTAGCGTGAACCGTCTAAAAGACGGCGTACCCGAGCTGGGCCACGCCTTGTTGGGAAATTCCGGCCCGGATTCAGCGTCCGGGCCCATGGCGAAGCAGGATCATTGTCGATGAGCATTTCAGGAATTGGCGCCGGACCGGTGACCCCCGTCTCGAACCAGACTGTTGCACCGGTCGTGACCAAGGTTCCGGCAACCTCGCCTGTTCAGGTGGCGGCTGCAGAGAATAACGCCTCCCAGCGGCCGCAGGGCGTCGCCAATCAGGCGCCGCCGGCCAATAACAGCAATCAGCCGCTCAACGCCCGCGGCCGCGGTCAGATCGTCAATCTGCTCGTCTGAATACCGGCGCCGTCGTTCTCGTCAGGGCGTGCCTGACGACGGCAACGGCACCACGGTCGTTCCAGCGCCGTTTCGCGGCGCGCCCACCCAAACCTGAACCGGAACATTGCCGAGGCCCGGTGGCTGCGACGTCGGCGCCGTGTCCGCGGGTGGCGGCTCATCGGGTTTGAGGCTGCCGCTCACGATCCGCCACGGATCGCCGCCGGCCCGGCATGCCACCAAAGTCCCGCTTTCCTGGCCGTCCTGAAACCAGACCGTTTCCGCGATATCACGGCAGGTCTGGCCCCCCTCGCTCGGCCGCTCGCTCAGCGATTTGAACGCGCCGCGATGCCCGGAATTGATATTGGACCAGTTCTCCTCACCCCCTGGCGGCGCGGCCAATACGTGATCGAGCGCGTCGTGCCGGGCCTGCTGGTCAGTCTCGTCGAGCGAGGAATCGGAGGTGATATCGGCGATCGCGGGCCGCATCGGGCCGACAACCAAGACAAGTGCAAGGATCACGGCCAGCGGATTCGGTCGCGAATGAATCTGGAATGCCATGTCGACTCCTCGGTCTTTCGCGACTGTCTTGGACGTCTTGTGCCGCAACTCTTTCGGAGCGGTGATCGCACCGCTTCGGTCCCCGCATAGCATCTTGCGCATCCTCTCACGACCCACTACCGTGAATAGCCTACCGCTCTGTGTGTCCGCCGAAGAAGACGGCTCTACGGTAACTCCCTACATGGCTGATCAACAACAAGAACCGCCGACGTCGTTTCGCGCCCTCCTGCTCGAAGACCATGATTTTCAGCGCCAGGTCGGCGCGGAAGTGCTGCGGTCCTGCGGCGCTTCGGAGGTCTACGAAGCGTCCGACGGCCTTGATGCGCTCGCCGTCATGCATGAGTTGGCGGAGCCGGTCGACCTTTATGTCTGCGACGTCAACATGGCGGGCATGGACGGCATCGAGTTCCTGCGGCAACTCGGTGCCCGTTCCGACGGCAGCTCGGTGATCATCGTCAGTGCTGTCGATCCCTCGATCATCCGCACCGTCGTGATGATGGCGCAGAATTACGGGGTCCGCATCGTCGGCGCGGTCGAAAAGCCGCTGACCCCGGAAAAGCTCATGCCGTTGCTGGCCCGGCTCAATCGTCAGCGCCGGCTTGCCGAACGCAAGAAGCC
>CAIUCF010000634.1 GCA_903897565.1 uncultured Rhodospirillales bacterium
GTTCCCGATCGAGCCGCCATACTCGTCAGTGCGGTCGTTGAAACGGCGCGACAGAAAGTGATGGAGAAAGCCGAGCGCATGGGCGGCGTAGACATAGATCAGGTCGAAGCCGGCAATCTTCGCGCGCTTGACCGCGGCGAGGTGCCATTTGCGCAGGTTGTAGATGTCCGTCTTGTCCATCCGCCGCGCCTGGACCGGGTCGTAGCTGAATGTCGAGACGGGCAGGTGGCTCGGCCCCATCGGCACTTCGCGCGTATAGAGATTCGGCCCGTTCATGCCGTTATAGGCGAGCTCGATGCCGGCGAGACCGCCATGCTCGTGGATCTTGTCCGCCATCCGTGCCAGCGCCGGGATGTCGCGATCATCCCACAGCCGCAGCTCGATGAACGGGGTGATATCGGAGCTGTAGTGAAACTCGACCTGCTCGGTACAGACCACCGCCCAGCCGCCCTCGGCCTTGACGCCGCGCATATGGGCGAGCGCGGTAGGGTCGCGATAGCCCATGCCGTTGCAATGCGGCACCTGATAGAAGCGGTTGCGGGCGGTGACCGGACCAATGCGGACCGGTTCGAACCGGATGTCGAACCGGTCGTCTCTGCCATCAGGCATTTTCGAAACCGGTCAGGACGTTGACGGCGTTGATGCCGATCTGGTCGACGGCGTAGCCGCCTTCCATGACGAACAAGGTCTGCAAGCCGAGCTTGCCGATCATCTCGCCATAGCGGCTGAAATCATCGGAGGTCAGCTTGAAGAAGCTGATCGGGTCGTGCTCGAACGTGTCGACGCCGAGCGAGACGACCAGCGCGTCGGGGGCGAAATTGGCGATGCGATCGAGGGCATGGGCGAGCGACGCGCCCCAGACGTCGAAACTCGTGCGACGGGGCATCGGGTAGTTGTGGTTGAAGCCTTCGCCGGCGCCGCGGCCGATCTCGTCGGCATAGCCGAGAAAGAACGGGAAGGCCTCGACCGGATCGCCATGCAGCGAGGTGAACAACACGTCGCTGCGGTCGTAGAAGATGTCCTGGGTGCCGTTGCCGTGATGGAAATCGACGTCGAGGATGGCGATGCGGGCGGCGCCCTGGTCGCGCAGCCACTGCGTCGCGATCGCGGCGTTGTTGAGGAAGCAGTAACCGCCGTAGAGGTCGTGATGGGCGTGATGGCCGGGCGGGCGGCACAGCGCGAAGGCGGCGCGCGCGCCGGCCTTGATCTGGGCTGCGCCGGTCAGGGCGACATTCTTTGAGGCCAGAGTGGCCTCCCAGCTCTTGGGCCCGATCGCGGTCTCGGCGGCGAAGGAATAATAGCCGAGCAGCCCATCGATATCATTCGGCCGACGCTGGACCATGCCGCGGGCGGGCCAGATCGTCGGCACGGCTTCGCCGGGGTAGCCAGTGTTCTGCCAGAGCGACCAGGCGGTAGCGAGGAAGTCGACGAGGCCGGCGTCATGGGTGCGCAGCACCGGGTCCATGCCGAATTCATCAGGCGCCACGACCTCGCCGAGGCCGACCTTGGCGGCGCGATCAAGGATGAAGGCGATGCGCTCCGGACATTCATAGGGCGGCACGAATTGGCCGCCGGAAAGCTCGCCCGCCGCATGATGGAGGACGTGGTCTGGGGAATAGATGATGTCCATTTTGGGGTCTCCGCCCGATCTTCAGTGATCTTCGTCGATTTCGTCGTGGAGCAGGCCGAGGATGCGGCGCTTGAGTGCAATGAAATCCGGCTCCATCACCAGATCCATGCTCCGGGGCCGTGGGATGTCAACGCGGATATCGGCCTTGATGCGGCCCGGCCGCGCCGTCATCACGATGACGCGGTCGCCGAGCAGGATCGCCTCGTCGATATCGTGGGTGACGAACAGTACGGTTTTCTGGCGCTGTTCCCAGACCTTGAGCAGCAATTTCTGCATCGTGCTGCGGGTCTGGCTGTCGAGCGCGCCGAACGGCTCGTCCATCAGCAGCACGCCCGGGTCGTTGGCGAGCGCGCGGGCGATCGCGACGCGCTGCTTCATGCCGCCGGAGAGTTGCGCCGGGAAGTGGTCGGCGAACTGATAGAGGCCGACGGCGTCGAGATACTGCTCGACGATGACGTTGCGTTCCGCGACCGCGATCTTCTTGCGTTTAAGCCCGTATTCGACGTTCTGCCGCACGGTCAACCAGGGGAACAGGGTGTAGCCCTGGAACACCATGCCGCGATCGGGACCCGGCCGGTCGACGACGACGTCGTTGACCCGGATCACGCCTTCGGAGAGCTCGGTGAGGCCGGCGACGAGATAGAGCAGGCTCGACTTGCCGCAGCCCGAGGGGCCGACGATCACGGTGAACTCGTTGGGCGCCACGGCGAAGGAGATGTCGTCGACCGCGAGCACGCCCTTGGGGCCGCCATAGCGCAGGGTGACGTTCTCGATCGCGAGGCTGGCGCTGTGACTCTCTGCCAAGGTCTTCGGCCTTTCGCTGGACGGGGCGGCGGGAGGCGGCGGGGCGACGGGGGTGCGTGCCAGCATAATCAGGCCCAGGGCGCCAGCTTGAGGCGGATCAGGCGAAAGGTCTGATCCATGATCAAGCCGAGCAGGCCGATCGTCAGGATGGCGAGGAAGATGATCTCGACCTGGAAGCCGCGCATCGCGCGCATGCTGATATAGCCGAGCCCGCTCGAGGCCGCGACCAGCTCGGCCACCACCAGATAGGTCCAGGCCCAGCCCATGGTGACCCGCAGGGTATCGAGGATGCTCGGCAGGGCCGCGGGAAAGATGACGTGCCACACGACTTCGTGCCGCTTGGTGCCGAGCGTGTAGGAGGCGTTGACGAGATCGCGGGAGACGCTGTTGGCGGCGGTCGAGATCATCACGAGCTGCTGGAAGAAGGTGCCGAAGAAGATGATGGCGACGCGCTCTTCGAGGCCGATCCCGATCCACAGGATGAATAGCGGCACGAAGGAGGTCACCGGCAGGTAGCGAATGAAATTGACCAGCGGCTCGAGCAGCGACTGCACGACGCGATAGGTCCCCATCCACAGCCCGAGCGGCACCGCGATGACGGAGGACACGATGAAGCCGTAGACCACGACCTGCACGCTCGACAGCGTGTTGGTGTAGAGCGTGCCGTCGGCGATCATCTCGAGCGTCTTCGAGAACACCAGCCCGGGCGTCGGCAGGAACATCTGCGGGATGGACCCGCCGTAGGAGGCCGCGACCCAGCCGAGCAGGACCAGGACCCAGATCAGGATCCCGAGGCTGACGACCAGCCAGCGCGGAATATCGGCGAAGGGGACGAGGATGCGGAGCAGCGGGGAGGAATTCTGTGCCATGGTCCGGCGTTCACGACCTCTCGACTTCAGCAGCGATCCTGAGGGCGCCCGATGCAACTGCTGCACCGAGCGCCCCACAGGGGGCGGATCGTTTACGGCTTCAGAGTGATGTAGCTGGCGTCGACCAGATCAGCATAAGTGCCCTTGGTCTTGAGCTTGTGGAGATCGTCGCCCCAGATCTCGTTGGCGTACTGGATCAGGTTCTTGGCCTGGCCCTTGTCGGCCGTGCCCCAGAA
>CAIUCF010000635.1 GCA_903897565.1 uncultured Rhodospirillales bacterium
AGAGCTTGCCGGCCATGGCGCGGCGGGCGGCCTCGAAGCGGTCCCAGTCGGCGCCGTCGGCCAGGGCCGGAATGGTGACGATCTCGCCCTGGTCGAAGCCGGCGAGCGCGGCGTCGACCATGTCCTCGGCCGACATGACGATGGCCTCGGGCAGTCGGTGCACCGGCAGGCCGGCGATGTCCCAGAACTCGGTCGCGGTGGCGCCAGGCAGCACGGCCTGGACACGCACGCCCTTGGCCGCGAGTTCGTGATGCAGCGACTGGCTGAACGCCAGCACAAAAGCCTTGCTACCGCCATAGACGCCGTTCAGGGTTTCCGGCGAGATCGCGACGATCGACGAGATGTTGATGATCGCGCCGCCGCCGCGGGCGACGAAGCCGGGCACCGCGGCGTAGGTGAGCCGGGTGAGGGCGCCGATATTGAGGCGGATCATCGCGTCCATCTTTTCGACGTCGGCATCGAGCAGGGCAGCCGTCGCGCCGACACCAGCATTGTTGACGAGCAAGGTGATGCGCGGGTTGGCGCCGAGTACCGACGCGACACCGGCGAGATCGCCGACATCGTCGAGATCGGCGGCGATCGTGTCGACCGCGCGGCCGGTCTCGCGCTTCAGACGCTGAGCGAGCGCGGTCAGCCGGGCCTTGTTGCGGGCGACGAGGATCAGGTCATAGCCGCGCTCAGCGAGTCGATCGGCGTAGACGGCGCCGATGCCGGAAGAGGCGCCGGTGATCAGTGCCGTTCCTTTGTGGGTGGTGGTGTTCATGGGTCTTGCTCCTTGCGTGATCAGGGGATGGATCAGCGAACAAGGGCAGATCTACGAGCTTCCGGAATTTAGGCCTATCTGGCAATATTGAGACTAATCCTTCCATTTTTCGGGAATATCGAGCCATGGATCGTCTGGAAGCCATGTCGATCGTGCTGACCGTGGTCGAGGCCGGCAGCCTGTCCGCCGCGGCCCGTCGCCTCAACACGCCGCTGGCCACGGTGAGCCGCAAGGTCAGCGACCTCGAATCACATTTGCGGACCAAGCTGTTCGAACGGACGAGCCGCCGCCTCATTCTCACCGATTCCGGCAGCACCTATCTCGCCGCCTGCAAGCGCATCCTCGCCGATGTCGCCGAGGCCGAGCGGGCGGCCTCAGGTGAGTACAGCTCGCCGACCGGCGAACTGATCGTGACCGCCCCTGTCGGGCTCGGACGCCTCCACCTGATCCCGATCCTGACGGATTTCTTCAAGGCCTATCCCGAGATCGATATTCGTCTGGTGCTGCTCGACCGCGTCGTCAGCCTGCTGGAAGATCACGTCGATGTCGCGCTGCGCATCGGTGTCTTGCCCGACAGCAGCCTGATCGCGACGCGGCTCGGCTCGATCCGCCGCGTTATCTGCGCCAGCCCGGACTATCTTGCGGTCCGCGGCACGCCGCGGACGCCCGACGAACTGGTCGGGCACGACTGCGTCTCTTATGGCGCGCTGCTCGCCCCCGATCTCTGGACCTTTGTGCGCGGCGCCACGGCGATCGCGGTGCCGGTCCATTCGCGGTTGAATGTCGGCAGCGCCGAGGCGGCCTGCGACGCCGCGCGCAGCGGCGTGGGGATTACGGCGGTGTTTTCGTATCATATCGCGGAAGCGTTGGCGGCGGGAACGCTCGTAACCCTGCTCGACGATTTTCAGCCGCCGGCATTGCCGGTCAGTCTGGTCTACGCCTCCGGGCGCTTCCTGCCGATTAAACTTCGCGCCTTCCTCGATTTTGCGACGCCGCGGCTCAAGGCGCGGCTGGCGCGGTGAGGGCCGGCATCGATTTTACCGGGTGCGTCCCGCCTCGGCGTAAGAGCGCCATTTGAGGAACGCGCGCGCCCGGCCGATCGCGACCAGGACGAAGATGCCCACGGAGATTCCGGCGAGCCCGACGCCGAAATTATAGAGAATGCGGATTACCAGAGACGAAACTGCGGCGGGGTCCAGGGAGTCCATATCTCATCCTTTCCGCGACCGAACGAACGCTAAAGCGGCGGCTGCGCGGAATAACATTTACCGTGGCTCGATTGGACCCACGCCGCTCCGACAGGCTTCCAGAATCTACCAGAAGGGTTAACAAACTCCTGACGGCCCATTCCGCCGGCCGATCTTGATCTCGATCAACGCTTCTCGGGTCCGGGCATGGCCATGCTCGCGGCCACATCCTTGGGGTGTAGCTAGTGGCAAAGGAATTCGAGATGCACAAGACCATGAAGGCGGCAGTCGTCCGCGCGTTCGGGGCCCCGCTCGTCATCGAGGAGGTGACCGTGCCGATGCCGGGCCCGGGACAGATCCTCGTCAAGATCGCCGCCTCCGGCGTCTGCCATACCGATCTCCACGCCGTCGACGGAGATTGGCCGGTTAAGCCCAAGCCGCCCTTCATCCCTGGTCATGAAGGCGTCGGCCATGTCGTCGCGCGGGGCGCCGGTGTCACCCATGTCCGCGAAGGCGACCGCGTCGGCGTGCCTTGGCTTTATACCGCCTGCGGCCATTGCGTGCATTGCCTCGGCGGCTGGGAGACGCTGTGCACCGAGCAGCAGAACACCGGTTATTCGGTCAATGGCGGTTTTGCCGAATACGTCCTCGCCGACCCTAACTACGTCGGCCATCTGCCGGGCAATATCAGCTTTGTCGAGATCGCACCGATCCTCTGCGCCGGGGTCACGGTCTATAAGGGGCTGAAGGTCACCGATACCAAGCCCGGCGACTGGGTCGCGATCTCCGGGATCGGCGGGCTCGGACACTTGGCGGTACAATACGCCAAGGCGATGGGGCTCAACGTCGTCGCCGTCGATATCGACGACGCCAAGCTGCGGCTGGCCGAGAGACTGGGCGCCAGCCTCAGCGTCAATGCACTGACCCAGGACCCGGCTGCCTTCATCAGGA
>CAIUCF010000636.1 GCA_903897565.1 uncultured Rhodospirillales bacterium
GCGATCACGGCGATGCGGCCCGATGTCGAGGCCAGCGCCGCGGCTTCGGCCCCCGGCTCGACCACGCCGACGATCGGCAGCTCCGGCCATTCGCGGCGGATCACGTCGAGCGCCTGCACCGTGGCGGTATTGCAGGACAGCACCAGCAGCTTGATATCCTGGGAGAGCAGATAGGCGGTCGCCTCGCGGGCATAGGCGATAATGGTCTCGGGGCTCTTCGGCCCATAGGGCACCCGCGCGGTATCACCGAGATAGATCATCGATTCCGCCGGCAGCCGCTGGCGCAAGGCCCGCAGTACGGTCAACCCGCCGACCCCGGAATCGAAGACCCCGATCGGGCTGGCGCGGCGCGGCGAGGGAAAACTGGAATTCATCATGACACCGTATTGGAGGCTACCACCTGTTCCGTATCGCCGTCAGATTTCCGCCGGCCGGTATCCTGGATTGCTTCGTCGCTTACTCTCCTCGCAATGACGATAGATATTAAGTCGTCATTGCGAGCGCAGCGAAGCAATCCAGGATACCGGCCCGCGACACCGGCCTTCCCGTCGATACGCCTTCCTGATTATGCCGGAAGCCGTTCGCGGCGAAATGCCCTTTCCGCGCGGCGTCCATGCTAGATCCCTTCTCAAGCGTAAAAAACCCGTGTAGCCCATGGCCTCGATTTCTGCCGCGTTCGCCGAAAGGGACCATCATGGGTGCGTTGATCTGGCTGGCCTCCTATCCCAAGTCCGGGAATACCTGGCTGCGCTCCTTCCTGCACAATCTGCTGCGCAATCCCTCCGACTCCTTCGACATCAACAAGCTCTCCGCCTTCACCCTGGGCGAGAGCCAGACACAATGGTTTCAGCAGCTCGACCCCAGCATCGCCCCCGAGTTCGATATCGAGGACGTCCGCCGCCTGCGCCCGCTGGTGCATCGCCGGATGATGGAAAGCTCACCCGATTCGGTGTTCGTGAAGACCCACAACGCGCTGGTGCTGGAAGGCGGGCTGCCGCTGATCAGCCAGGACGTCACCGCCGGCGCCATCTATGTCGTGCGCGATCCCCGCGACGTCGCCATCTCCTACAGCCACCATCTCGGCCAGTCGCTCGACGACGCCATCAGCCTGATGGAGAGCGAAGAGGCGTGGACGCCCGGCAACGAGCGCAACGTCTATGAGCGCCTGACCTCGTGGTCGACCCATGTCTATTCCTGGACGCATACCCCCAACCCGCGGCTCCATGTCGTGCGCTACGAGGACATGCTGAATTCCCCGATCAAGACCTTCGGCGGCATCGCGACCTATCTCGGCCTCAAGCCGCCGCGCGCCCGGCTCGAGCGGGCGATCAAGCTCAGCTCGTTCAAGGTGCTGCAGGCGCAGGAGAAGAAGAATGGCTTCGTCGAGCGCTCGCGCTTTGCCGAATCCTTCTTCCGCAAGGGCGAGGCCGGGCAGTGGAAGACCGGGCTGACGCCCGAGCAGGTCGCGCGGATCGAGAAGGCCCATGAGACCCAGATGCGCCGTTATGGTTACCTGGTGTGACGTTTTAGTGACGGTTCAAATCCATTATAAAATATCTTTGAACAGTATATTGACGGTTCGCCGCGCCTACCGGTAAACGGCATGTATGACCGAAAGCCATCATGATACCGCCGCGCTGCAAGCAGCGCACCTGCCTGATCGTCTGCGCGAGATCCGCGCCGCGATTGCCGCCGAAACGATCCTGTCGGCGCGCGCCGCGGATGCGGTGACGCTGGTCGCCGTTTCCAAGACGCGGCCGCGCGAGGATGTCGAGACGGCGCTCGCTGCGGGCCAGCGCGTGTTCGGCGAGAACCGCGTCCAGGAGGCGGCTGCCAAGTTCGCCGGCCTTCATGACGCGCACCCGGACCTCGAGCTTCATCTGATCGGCCCCTTGCAGACCAACAAAGTTCGCGACGCCGTCGCCCTGTTCGACGTCATCGAAACCCTGGACCGACCGAAGCTGGCGGAGGCGCTGGCCGTCGCGCTCAAGGCCCCCGGCGTCCGCACCAGGCGGGTGCTGGTCGAGATCAACACCGGCGAGGAACCGCAGAAGGCCGGGATCCTTCCCGCCGAGGCCGATGCCTTCATCGCCGACTGCATCACCCGCCTCGGGCTTCCGGTCGTCGGGGTCATGGGCATCCCGCCGGTCGATGACGAGCCCTCGCTACATTTCGCACTGCTGCGGGAAATCGCCAAACGCCACCGGTTGCCCTGGGTCAGCATGGGCATGAGCAGCGACTTCACGCTCGCGATTCAGCAGGGCGCGACCCATGTCCGCATCGGCACCGCGCTGTTCGGAATACGCCAGTAGCGAGGTCTGAATCCGGCCTTGTGGCAATTGGGACACAACATGACAGGCTTCAAAGACGGCAATCACAACTGAAACATAACTGTCATCTTCGCTGAGTATGTTCCCTAAAATATTTTTTAATTGCACCCACCCGTCATCATCCAAAGGGGATTGTTAATGACACAGCTAGACTTGGCCAAGACGGAGAAGCGTCGTTCCCACGTGCGTCCTTCTTTGCTGGCCCTGACGGCTTTCTTCGCCGCGACGTCGCTGACGTCGACGGCCGCCCACGCCCAGAACGTTGACCCGGCTCAGATCCAGGCGCTGCAGCAACAGATCAAGCAACTGCAAGCGGAAATGGACCAGCTGGTCGCCAATCAGGTGGCAGTCTCGGCTAAGCCGAAGGTCGTCTATAAGAAGGGCAAGTTCTCCCTCTCCTCCGGCGATGGCGAGAACACGATCGCGCTGACCGGCCGCATCCATCTCGATGCCGGCACCTATATTTCCGACAAGCCGAAATCCAAGTTCGGCGCGACCAACCTGAACAGCGGCTTCAATGCCCGTCGCGCCCGCATCGGCGTCACCGGCAAGCTCGGCGGCGTCTGGGGCTACGGCTTCATCTATGACGCCGGCAACTCGGACGACTCTGCGCCCAAGGGCATCCAGACCGCGCAGATCTCGTATAACGGCTTCAAGAACACCGCGATCGAGTTCGGCTACTCCGATACGATGTTCACGCTCGACGAAGCGACCAGCTCCAACGACATCATGTTCATGGAGCGTGCGACTCCAGGCGCGATCGCGACCGGCATTGCCGCAGGCGATTTCCGCTCGAATGTCGGTGCCCGGTACTTCACCGACCGCTACTGGATCGGCGCCTATTTCACGGGTCCGGCCCAGGGCCAGGCGCATACCGTGGCATCGCAGTTCGGCGCCTTCCA
>CAIUCF010000637.1 GCA_903897565.1 uncultured Rhodospirillales bacterium
CCGCCGGCGAGGCTTTCGACGAAATCCTGCTGCGCCTTGAACCCGGCGGCGCGTGTGTCGATCGCGGCAATCTGCTCGCCGAGCGCGCGGATCCGGGCGACAAGATCGGAGCGCCTCTGCTCGGCAACGGCCGGGTCGACAGTCTCCGGTCGGGTCTCGACCGCGCCCAGGATGACCGCCGATGTCGCCTTCGCTGTCGCCGTCACGGTGTCGCGCAGGGCGGCGAGCGGGATATTGTGAAGCATCAGCTCAGAATCGCCAGCCGGGACATCGATCTCGCCCTGTCGCGTCACGGTGGCCTGATCGGTGTAGACAGTGACAGCGACGGGAGCGCTCTTCATGTCGAGAGGCGCGGCGCGAGCGATCGCCGGCATCGCTGCCGCCAACAGGAGGGCGCGGGTGAGGTTCGAGGCCTTTGTCATGGTGGGTTCTCCCGACCGGTTGTCCCGGCACTACCGATCCGGCTGAGGGATTGCGCCTCTCGGTGCGCGCATGCTGGCACCGCGAATCCGGTAATATTGTGAACATCCTCGGGTATTTTCGAGGCCGGGCCGATAACCGCCTGGCCAGCCGCCGCCGTCCTCGAGATTCAGCTCGTCGGCTCGGGTGCGGAGGACGCGCGGGTGAAGATGATGGTCACCCGGGTGCCCTTGTCCGGCGCCGATTCCACGGTGAGATCTGCCTTGGCATTGTCGCGCAGCGACCGCACGATCAACGCCGCCAGTTTCCCCCGCTGCGGCCATTCGGTTCCAGGCGGAAACCCGACTCCGTCATCCTCGATCATCACGCGGCAGCCGTGTTTGTCCGCCAGACTATGCATCGTGATCGTGCCGCCCTCGCGGCCCACGAACGCGTGCTTGAGCGCGTTGGTCAGCAGTTCGTTGACGACCATGCCCGCCGGCATCGCCACGTTGATCGACACCGGGTAGGTGTCGACCTTGAGATCGAAACGGATGCCTTCGACGGCATGTGCCTTGATCACCGCCGAAGCGACGGCGCTCAGATAGACGCCGAGATCGATCTCGTCGCCGCGACCATTATCGGACAGCAGATCATAGATCAGCCCGATCGCATCAATGCGACCCGCGAGCCGGTCGAACGGCTCGGCAACATCGTTCTGGGCATTCCGTGCTTCGATCCTGATCAGCGCCGTGATCATCTGCAGGTTATTCTTGACGCGATGCTGGATTTCGCGGAGCTGGGTATCCTTGTCGGCGAGACGCTGCGCCAGTTGTTCGCGGTGGGCCTGGTCGTGACCGGTCACGTTGACCAGCGCGGCAAGCCGGAATGCCGGCTTGCCATTTTCATCCTCGATGATGTTCGAATAGACGTCGACGATCACCGTGGCGTTGTCGCCATGGTCGATGACGAATGTCCCGACACGGTCATTCGACCCAACGATGGCGGCACCCACCCCCGCTTCGGCGGACTCGCCGGTCTCGCTCCGCCCCCGCAGCGCGCTCCAATCCTTGCCGTCGATCTCGGCGGCCGATTGCCCGGAAATCTTTTCAAATTCCGGGTTCGAATAGGTAATGCGCTCGTCGCCGCGTATCTCCGCGACGACGATCGCGATCGGAATCTGATCGAGAAAATGTCTAAACTGTTCGCTTTCCAGCGCGTCGGCGAGATCCGGCGTCGCGAGCAGCGCTTCCATCTGTTCGGTCTTGTCAGCCTCTGCGCCGGTCATCGCGATCACTCTCCATATCGGGAAGCAAGCCAGTTGCGCGCCGCCAGACATTCGAACTGCATTGTCATGGCCGGCATTCCGCGAGTCACCTAAAAAAGCGATCATCGCCTCAATCCGATCGACGGGGCCCGGTCGCGCCGCCAAACTGGCTGGTTAGCGGTCATAAGGGCCCGTAAGCCTCAGGCCCGCCGACGCGGCTAGTATCCCCCATATGTGTGCGATGCAAGGGCCGCTTCCTTGACAGCGCGGGCGGGCTGTGTCGTATTGCGCCCCGTCGGTGCATGGGCGCCTTGACGCAACATTCCCCTTTTCTCCGGCCGCCGGATCGAGGGTGGGGTGTGGCGTTACCGGAAGGTACCCAAGCCGGATGGCGGTGCTCGAGAGCCCCCGCCTGATCGTCCTAATCCATCGCGACCAACGCGTGCGTCCTTGTCGGCCGAGCCGATACGGATGCCGCAACCACCAGGAGCCTACCCGTGGCACGCAAGACGCCCCTCAAGGATATGCGCAATATCGGCATTATCGCGCATGTCGACGCCGGCAAGACCACCACCACCGAGCGCATCCTTTACTACACAGGGCGCAGCCACAAGATCGGCGAGGTCCATGACGGGGCCGCGACCACCGACTACATGGAGCAGGAACAGAAGCGCGGCATCACGATTCAGTCCGCCGCTGTCACCGTGTTCTGGAAGAATCACCAGATCAACGTCATCGACACCCCTGGCCATGTCGATTTCACCATCGAAGTGAACCGCTCGCTGCGCGTTCTGGACGGCGCGGTCGTGGTGTTTGACGGTGTCGCCGGCGTCGAGCCGCAGTCCGAGACCAACTGGCGCCTCGCGGACAACTACAACGTCCCGCGTATGTGCTACGTCAACAAGATGGATCGCAGCGGCGCCAATTTCCGCCGTTGCGTCGACATGATCCGCACCCGCCTCGGCGCCAAGCCGGTGTGCCTGCAGCTGCCGATCGGCTCGGAAGACAATTTCCGCGGCATGATCGATCTCGTCGAGATGAAGGCGCTGATCTGGCACTCCGATGAAAAGGACGCCGAGTGGGAGGTCGTCGATGTCGACGTGCCTGACATCATCAAGCGCCTGAACATCGTCGTGAAGGAAGACATCGACATCCTCAACGATGTCGCCACCTACCGTCAGGACCTCCTCGATTCCGCGATCGAGCAGGATGACGAGGCGATGGAAGCCTATCTCGAGACCGGCGAGGCCCCGGCTCTCGACAACCTCAAGAAGTGCATTCGTCGCGGCACCGTGACCGGCGCCTTCACCCCGGTGATGTGCGGCTCCTCGTTCAAGAACAAGGGCGTGCCCCAGGTCCTCGACGCCGTCGTCGACTACCTCCCCGCCCCGACCGACGTCGAAGCCATCAAGACCGTCGACGAGAACGGCGTGCCGAACGGCGAGCGTATCTGCTCGGACGACGAGCCCTTCTCGGCGTTGGCCTTCAAGGTCATCAACAACCAGTTCGGCGCCTTGACCTTCGCCCGCGTCTATTCCGGCGTCGCGGCCAAGGGCATGACCCTGTTGAACTCGACCCGTGGCAAGCGCGAGCGCATCGGCCGCATGGTCGAGGTCTACGCCAAGGACACCAACCCGATCGAAGAAACCCGCGCCGGTGACATCATCGCCTTCGTCTCGCTCGCCGAGACCGAGACCGGTGACACGCTCTGCGACGCGGCCCATCCGGTCATCCTCGAGCGCATGAAGTTCCCCGACCCCGTTATCAGCATGTCGGTCGAGGCCAAGACCAAGGGCGACCAGGAAAAGCTGGGCCAGGCGCTCGGCAAGATGGTGCGCGCGGATCCGTCCCTGCGCCTCGAGCTCGACAAGGAAACCGGGCAGACCATTCTGCGCGGCATGGGCGAGCTCCATCTCGAAATCACGATCGACCGCATCCGCACCGAGTTTGGCGTCGAAGCCAATGTCGGCAAGCCGCAGGTCGCCTATCGCGAGACGATCACCAGCAAGGTCGAGCACGTCTACACCCACAAGAAGCAAACGGGTGGTTCGGGCCAGTACGCCGAAATCAAGGTCCAGTTCGAGCCGCGCGAGCGTGGCGGCGGGTTCGAGTTCATCGACAAGATCGTCGGCGGCACCGTGCCGCGTGAATTCATCCCCGCGGTCGAATACGGTATCGAGACGCAGAAGGAAGACGGCGTGCTCGCCGGCTTCCCGACCGTCGATTTCCAGGCGACCCTGGTGGACGGCAAGTATCACGACGTCGACTCCTCGGCGATCGCGTTCGAAATTGCCGCCCGCGCCTGCTTCCGCGAAGCCATGCGCAAGGCCAGCCCGATCCTGCTCGAGCCGATCATGAAGGTCGAGGTCGTCACCCCCGAGAACCATCTCGGCGACGTCATCGGTGACATCAATCGGCGCCGCGGCCAGATCCTGGAGCAGCTCGATCGCGGCAACAACCTCGCGGTCGTCGCCAATGTCCCGCTGTCGGAAATGTTCGGCTACATCGGCGATCTACGCAGCATGACCTCCGGTCGTGCGACCTTCACGATGGAGTTCAGCCACTACGATCCGGTGCCGCGTCAGGTTGCCGACGAAGTGATCGCGAGCCGCACCAAGTAAGGCGTTCTCGCAAACGAGAAGAAAAAGGCGGGGATTTTCCCCGCCTTTTTTTATTTTCGACTTTATTATTCAAATTCTGAATTTACTTATCTCCGTCATTGCGAGCGTAGCGAAGCAATCCAGAGAGACATTTCGGCGGCTCTGAATTGCTTCGCTGCGCTCGCAATGACGAGAAGGGGCCGAGCCCTCGTCAGCCCCACTGGTAGCAGGAATAGGCGAGACCCAGGAAATCGCCGGCGAACACCCGCCGGCCCCGGTCCGAACCGGCCGCGCCTGCGGCCACCATCAGCGGCAGCAGGTGCTCCTCGCGCGGATGACACGCCCGCCCACCCGGCGCCCGGGCCCAGTTGATCAGCAACGCATCGCGCTCCGCCGGATTGGGAGTCTCGACC
>CAIUCF010000638.1 GCA_903897565.1 uncultured Rhodospirillales bacterium
GAATGCGGTCCGCAGGATGCTGACGGCGGGATCCGAGATCCCGGGATTCGGCCACCCGCTTTATCCTGACGGCGATGTTCGGGCGAAAGCCATTATGGACGCCTTGCCTAGGACGGCCTCAATGCCTCGTGAGCTCGCGGACGCAGTCTTCGAGTTGACGGGGCGCCACGCGTCGCTCGACTTCGCGTTGGTGTCGCTGCGCCGATCCCTTGCCCTTCCCGAAGGCGCCGCGTTCGGCCTGTTCGCGGCGGGTCGCTCAATCGGGTGGATCGCCCACGCCCTCGAGCAACGAGCCGCTGGCACCTTAATAAGACCTCGCGCAGTGTACGTCGGAGCTCCACCAGAATCCGCCACCTAGGGGTAGAGTGTCCCTTAGGCCCCGATCAGCGCAGATTTGAAACCGAGCATTGCGCACTGATTGCAGCATCGAGCGCGCGCATGAAGTGCTCGATCGGTCCCACTCGCGAGTTCCTTCGGGACCTCGAGAGGCATCCCCGGCTGACCGCCTCGGCTTTCAGTTTATCGTGCTGCCGCACGTAATTGCTGAACCGGCTTGATAGGGCGTCGATCGCGAGCAGGTCGGCCATGAAGTTGACCGTGCCGAACCGGCCAAGCTTTGATAAGACGCGCGAGAACCCGCAACCTATTCGTTCCCCCGCTGTTGCTGTCCTGTCCAAGAACGCCGAAACACTCAGAAAGATCAAGATGGTCGCGGTAGCGCAGCGTGCTGACACCCTCACCGTGACGCGAAACCTCAAGATGGCGCGGTCGGCGCATGCCTATGTCCGCGGCAGTACGGCGAAATTCTACGAATGGCTCGAGGCCAGCGCCGGCAAGCTGCCCGAGGGGCCGCCGGTGTGGATTTGCGGCGATTGCCATATCGGCAATCTCGGGCCGTTGGCCGATGCCGACGGCAATGTCGCGATCCAGATCCGCGATCTCGACCAGACCGTGATCGGCAATCCCGCCCATGACCTGATCCGCCTGGGCCTGTCGCTGGCCTCGGCCGCCAGGGGCTCCGATCTCCCCGGCGTGGTCACCGCACGAATCATCGAGCAGGTGGTGTCGGGCTATGTCCGCGGCCTCTCCGGCGATTTCGCGCCCGACGCCAAGAAGGATCGCCCGAAGATGATCCAGTCCTTGATGCGCCAGTCGCTCAAGCGGCGCTGGCGCCATCTCGCCGCCGAGCGGTTGCAATCGGTCAAGCCGGTGATTCCGCTGGGCAAGCGCTTCTGGCCGCTATCGGCCGCCGAACGCTCGGCGCTGACGCAGCTGTTCGCCGAGCCCGCGGTCGCACGCATGGTCACCTTGCTGCAGGGGCGCGCGGAGACGGACGCGGTGACGATGCTGGACGCTGCCTACTGGAGCAAGGGCTGCAGCTCGCTCGGTCGGTTGCGCTTCGCTGTCATGCTGCGGGTGGGGGCGGGCAAGGGCGCCGCGTTCTGCCTGGTCGACGTCAAGGAGGCGGTCTCGGCGGCCGCGCCACGTTACGCCGACGTGGCGATGCCGCGCGACAATGCCGCCCGGGTCGTCGCCGGCGCGCGGGCGCTGTCACCGCATCTTGGCGAGCGCATGATCGCCGCCCGGCTGCTCGGTCGCGGCGTCGTGCTGCGCGAGTTGATGCCCCAGGACCTGAAATTCGAGATCGGCCGCATGCAGCCCTAGGAGGCGACCGAGATCGCCGCGTATCTGGCCGCGGTCGTGGGGGTCGCCCATGCTAGGCAGATGGAGCCCGCAACCCGGGGCGCCTGGTGCGCCGAGCTCGCCAAGGCCACCAGCACGACGCTCGATGCTCCGTCCTGGCTCTGGTCCAATATCGTCGAACTGCTCGCGATCCATGAGCAGGCCTATCTCGAACATTGCCGGCGATTCGCGTTGGCGGTCGCGGCTTGAGCGGCGCGTAAGGCAGACCGCCAGCCACTTTTCCCAGCGGGCCCGATCAGGTTGCGCCCACGACCACCACGGCCAGGGTACAGGTTTCGGTGCCGGGATTGTGCCAGGCGTGGCGGCCGCCGTTGAGGATGTAGCAGTCGCCGGCGCGAAGGCGCTTCTTGAGGCCGTCATCCAGCTCCAGATCGATTTCGCCGGCGAGGACGATGCCGTAATCGACGCTGTGCGAGGCGTGCATCCCGGGATGGTCGGGCTCCATGAGTTCGCCGAGGCCGGGAAGCTGGTCGAGAAAATTCCGCGTGGCCTGGTCAATGTCTACGCCGCGCGCCAGCGCCTGTTCGCTCGCCGCGGCCGGCGGGAAATGCACCACCACGAACCGAGTTCCGCCCGGGCCGGGAAAATACGGGTGCGGCTGCAAGGTCGGGTCGGCGGTGGCGGCCGGTAGGGTCGGCACGCCCTCCGTTCCCCAGAGCTTGGCGATCTGCAAGCCGCCGCCTGCATGGACGACTTGGACCGGAGGCTCGCCGTCGCTGGTGAACACCGCTTTGCCGGCCGCATCATGGCCGATGACAACGCGTCTCATGGCGTTTCTCCCCTGTCAGCCGACCAGTGCGGCGAGTTCGAAATCCGCGGCCACGCGCAGGAACAGCAGCTTGGCGGGGCCTTCGATCACCCGGGTCTTGTGGCCCTGGCCGCCGGTGTCGTCGGCCATGAACATGTTGCCGGGGCCCCAGCGGCGGATCTCGCCGTCGCTGGTCTCGACTTCGAGGCGGCCGGTGAGCACCACGACCAGCTGGCGGTTAGGCGCGCCGTGCCAGTGCTGATCGAGCGCGTTCGGCAGTTCGGCGAAGATGGCGCTGGCGACCTCGAACGTCCGGCTCAGGCCATAGGTATTGCCGTAGGCGTCGGTGAACGGCGTCGGAAACGTCAGGGCGTGGTTCTCGAACGCCGATCCGCCGTCCGGCGTCTCGAAAAAGCGGATGACTTCCATGGCTGTTCTCCAGCTCTTGATTTTCGAGGCCATTGTGTCGCCAGGGCGACGGCCTGTCCATGCTCGTCCCGCTTGACGCGTCGCGCCCGATTGGGTCAAGTCGCGCACCTCTCGCCGCGGCGGCGGGGCCTGCGTCGCGGAGACCGAAGTCTTGACCCTGATTCTCAACATTCTTTGGCTGATTTTCGGCGGGCTGGTCATGGCGCTGGGCTGGCTGCTCGCCTCGGCCCTGATGGCGGTGACGATCGTGTTCCTGCCGTGGTCGCCGGCGGCCTTCCGGATTGCGGGATACTCGCTGCTGCCGTTCGGTCACGAGGTCGTGGCGCGCGACGACGGCGCGGTCAGCCTGCTCGGCAATATCGTGTGGTTCGTGCTCGCCGGCTGGTGGCTGTGTCTCGGCCATCTGATCCTGGCGCTCGGCTTCGCCCTCACCATCATCGGCCTGCCCTTCGCCTGGGCGCATCTCAAGCTCGCCGGGCTCAGCATCGCGCCGGTCGGCAAGGCGATCGTTCCGATCCCCTGAGCCGAACGCGGTCGATCCGTCCCGCGGACCCGGCAAATTGTGCCGGGTCGTTGACCCGGACGCTTGAGCTGCCCCGCCGCCGTCAAGCGATAACCTCCTGTTTCATCATGGAGTTTTGTGGCGATGCCGGCCTCGCGGCTGCTGGCATCGTGCTTGCTCCGTCTTGCCCAAGGCTCGGCTTGACGGGGAACTGCGGTGATGATGCACACCACGATCTATCGCGACCATGAATTGGTGGCCCGGCGCGAGGCGCGCGGCTGGCGGGTCAGGATCACCGATACCGATCGCAAGACCGGGGTCCATTCCCATCCCTTCGCCGCCTTCGCCGAGGCCCGCGCCGAAATCGACAGGTTCCTCAATCGTGGTGCGCAGCAACCGATCTGGCCCGGGTTTACAAGCGGTCCGGGCGGACGCGGGCTGCTGCCCGAGCTGCGGCGACTGCCGACATGGTTCCGCGCCGCTCTGGTCGGTGGTGCGCGCCGGGCGTGAGCCGGGGACTGGCGCGACTTTTAACGACCTTGTCGTAACATTGATAACCATTTGGAGAGACTTGGCTGGTAGTCTCGTTTTACGCGACTCGGACAGGTCGATCAGACGGGCGTCGCGGTATTGAGGGACCCCGCGGAGAATGGCAGGCAGTGACGGAGATGAGCGCGCTCAGCCGCCCACCCGACTGAAAGTGGCCTGCGACGCCGCAGCGATCGGTGTCTGGGAATACGACGTCGCGACGACCCTCTTGCTTGCCGATCCGCGGTGTCGGGCGATGTATGGATGGCCCGCGGACCGCGATATCATCTCGTTCGCGGCCTGGCGGGACCGCCTCCACCCTGACGACGTGAGCGCCGTGGACGCGGCGGTGGCGGCGACCCTCGGCACCGGGGTCAGGCTCGATGTCCGCTTCCGCATCATCCGCCCCGGCGATCACAGCACGATCCTCGTCCATTCGACCGGAACCCCCGAATTCGACGCGCAGGGCAAGATGGTTCGGGTGATCGGCGCCAACCGCGATATCACCGAACAGGCCGCGGCCGAAGCCCAGCTCCGCGAAAGCGAGGCCCGGTTTCGCGTCGCCTTCGACCTCGCGCCCAATGGCATGGCGCTGATCGCGCTGGACGGGGTCGGACAGCGGGTCAATGCCGCGCTGTCGCGGATTCTCGGCTATACGCAGGCCGAACTCCTGACGACGAATTTCCGGGCCATCACCCATCCCGACGATCTTCCAGCCACCGAGGCCGCCGTTGCGCGATTGCTGGCCGGAGAGATCGAGAACTTCAGCATCGAGAAGCGCTACTTCCATAAATCGGGATCGATCGTCTGGACGCTCGTCAGCACCGCGCTCGTCCACCAGGCCGCTGGCTCGGCCCCCTATTTCGCCACCCAGATCCAGGACATCACGGCGCAGAAGCATACCGAGCAGGCGCTCCGCTTCAGCGAGCAACGACTTCGCGGCCTCTACGAGATGTCGCAGCTCGGCTTCATCTTCGGCCGGGTCGAGGGCCCGTTCGTCGAAGTCAACGACGCCTTCGCACGCATGATGGGCTATGCGCGCGAAGAACTGGTCGGCACCCATTACCGTGATCTCACGCCGCCGGATTGGAATGAGATTGATCGGGAACAGGTCGACCGGCTGGTTACGCTGGGGCATTGCGGGCCCTATGAGAAAGAGTTTCGCCGCCGTGACGGCTCGGTGTTCCCGGTGCAGGCCACCGCGTCACTGATAACCGGCGGCGGCGGCGAGCGGTATTTCTGGGTCGTCGTCGAGGATATCACCGAGCGTCGGCGGCAGGCGCGCGCGCAGGGCGCGCTCGCGGCGATCGTCGAATCCTCGGTCGACGCCATCATCGCCATGGATGTCGACGGCAAGATCACGATCTGGAACTCGGCGGCCGAGCGCATGCTCGGGTACACGGCTACAGAGGCAATCGGCCAGAGTCTCGGATTGATCATCCCGCCAGACAAGCGCGCCGAGACGCGGGCGATCCAGCAAAAGATCTGGCAAGGTGAGCGCGTGGAGCAATTCTCCACGACCCGCCTCGCCCGCGACGGTCGTGAGATTCCCGTTACGCTGACGATCTGGCCGGTCTTGGATGCCCAGGGTCGGATTGTCGGCGGCTCGGGTGTCGTGCGCGACATGACCGAGCGCAACCAGATCGAGGCGCAGCTGCGCCAGGCCCAGAAGATGGAGGCGATCGGCAATCTGACCGGTGGTCTCGCCCACGACTTCAACAATCTGCTCGCCGTCATCACGGGCAATCTCGATCTGCTGGCGGGGCGGATCCATCCGACGCCGGTCGAGAAGGAAATTCTCGCCGACGCGCTCGCGGCGGCCGATCGCGGGGCCGAGCTGACGCGCAGCCTGCTCGCCTTTGCGCGACGCCAGCCGCTGCAGCCGCGGATTTTTCGGCTGGCCGACCTCGTCGAGGATACCGCCCGGCTGTTGCGGCGGCTGCTCGGCGAGCATATCGAGATCGTCACGGCGCATGACGGCAGCACGGCGAATGTTTGTGTCGATCCGGCACAGCTCTCGGCCGCCCTCACCAATCTCGCCACCAACGCCCGCGACGCCATGCCGGGCGGCGGCACGCTCGAATTTCGCACGGGGATGCGGCGGATTGCGGCGGCGGATGTCGCGCCGGGCCTCGATATCACACCGGGCGACTACGCGGTGATCGAGGTTCAGGATGGTGGTCGCGGCATTCCGGCGGAGATCATCGACCGGATCTTCGAACCATTCTTTACGACCAAGACCCGCGATGACGGCACCGGGCTCGGCTTGAGCATGGTGTTCGGCTTCATGAAGCAATCGGGCGGCCACGTCGCCGTAGCAAGCGAGATCGGCTCGGGGACGTTGTTCACCCTCTACCTGCCGCGGGTCGAAGACGTCCCCGCATATGTCGAGCCGGGCGAGCCCGAGAGCGGGTTGGTGGGGCGAGGCCAGATTATCCTCGCAGTGGAGGATCAACTCGCCCTGCGCCGGACACTGAGCCGGCAGCTGATACGGCTCGGCTACCGCCTCGTCACAGCCGGCAACGCCGCGGAGGCGTTGCAGATTCTCGAGACGCAGCCGGTCGATCTGCTGTTCTCGGATGTGGTGATGCCGGGCGGGATCGATGGATTCGAGCTTGCGCACCGGGTCCGCGAACGTTGGCCCGCGGTCAAGATCGTCCTCACCAGCGGATTTCCGGAAACCGGATCCGACCGCCGGCTTCCCTCGCTCGAAATCCCCCTGCTGGGCAAGCCCTACCGGATTGCCGACCTCGCTGCCTTGTTGCGACGCGCGCTCGACAATGCCCGCTGACCCCTCTTTCTAGAAAGCGAACCGTGGCGACGATCCTGATCATTGACGACGAGCCCGCCATCCGGCGGATGATCACGCGCCTTCTGTCGAAGGCGGGTCATCGCGTCATCGAGGCGGCGAACGGCCGGGACGGGGTATCACTGTTCAGGGCCGAGACGCCGGATCTCGTTGTCGTCGACATCCTGATGCCGGGCAAGGACGGTATCGAGACCATGCGCGAGCTCCTGGCCATCCGCGCCGATATTCGCCTGGTCGCGATCTCGGGCGGGGGCAAGGTCGCCGGTGATTTCTACCTCGACCTCGCCGACCTGTTCGGCGCCCAGGCCCATCTGGCCAAGCCGTTCTCGCCGGGCGATCTCCTGGCAATCGTCGAGAGGCTGCTCGGCTGAGGCTCATCGGTGCCGCGGAAATACCGCAGCGGTCAGCCGCGCCGGGCGTATTTCTCCACCATCGCCAGCCGGTCCTGGCCGAAGAACATCTCGGGGCCGACGAAGAAGGTCGGGGCGCCGAACACGCCGCGACGAACGGCCTCCTCCGTCGTCGCGACCAGAGCCTGCTTGACCTCGGGCGTCTGGACGCGGGCGAAGATATCGTCGGCGTCGATTCCGGCGGTGGTCAGGACGCTGCGCACCACTTCGGGATCGCCGAGGTTCTGGGCTTGTGCCCACATCGCGCTGAAGATCGCGCCGAGATAGCGTTCGAGTTCCGCCCCTGGCGCGCAGGCTGCTGCGCCGCGCATCAGGGTCAGGGTGTTGATCGGGAAATGCGGATTGGCGCGAAACGGCACGCCGTAATGCTCGGCGTAGCGCTCGATGTCGCGCATCATGTTGGCGCCCTTGGCCGGAATCTCGACCGGGCTGGCATTGCCTGTCGCCTTGAACACGCCGCCGAGCAGCATCGGCCGATAGGTGATCGTCGAGCCGGTGCGTGCGGCGAGGCCCGGCAGCTGCGTCCAGGCGAGATAGGTCGTCGGGCTGCCGACGTCGAAGAAGAATTCGATCGGTGTGGACATGTGCGTGATCTCCGTCAGAAACTCTCGATCCACGGGCGCAGGTCGAGTTCATGGGTCCAGGCCGAACGCGGCTGGCGGTGAAGCTGCCAGTAGGTCTCGGCGATGTGGTCGGGGTCGAGGATGCCATCGCGCTCCTTGAGCGCATAGCGGTCCGGGAAATTCGCGGCGATCCAGGCGGTGTCGATGGCGCCGTCGACGACGATATGGGCGACGTGGATGCCTTCCGGGCCGAGCTCGCGCGCCATCGATTGCGCCAGCGCCCGCAGGCCGAACTTGGCGGCGGCAAAGGCGGCGAAACCGCTGCCGCCGCGCAGGCTCGCGGTCGCGCCCGTGAACAGGATCGTGCCGCGGCCGCGGCCCTGCATCGGCGCGGCGACGGCGCGCCCCATCAGGAAGCCGGCGAAGCAGGCCATCTCCCAGACCTTGCGGAACACCCGCGAGGTGGTCTCGCCGAGGGGAAAGCGGACATTGGCGCCGATATTGAACACGGCGACTTCGATCGGGCCGATCTCGCGCTCGATGCGTTCGACCAGCGCGGTCATCTGTTCCTCGTCGCGGGCGTCGGTGCCGAAGGCGACCGCACGACCGCCTTCGGCAGCAATTCTGTCCACCAGCGGTCCCAGATTTTCGGCCTGGCGTCGGACCACGCAAGCGACGAAGCCCTCGCGGGCGAAGCGGCGGGCGATGGCGCCGCCGGTGGCGTCTCCGGCTCCGATGACGAGGACGGCGCGGTCGAACATCGCTGTGGTCTCCCAAGAGCTGCGTAGGCGTGTGGCGAAGAAACTATATAAACGATAGTGACTTGCTGTCCAGCGCGACGCAAAGAGGCTTCGACAAAACGACGCATCCGGGTAGTCTCGGTTCCTCGTCATCGCCCGATGCCGTCAACGCGGACCGGTCCGGCCCGCACCCCCGAGCGACGTGTCAATGGAGGCCCAGAATCGTGAGTGGCGTTCTCATCATCGGCAGCGCGCTCGGCGGCGTCGTCGGTCTGCTCCATGGCGCGGTCCTCTATCGCAATCAGCGGCGCCGCGGCGCCAGCGACGGTGCCGCGCTTTACACGGCAATCTGGACTTTCGCGCTCTGGACCCTGTTCGGCGCCTATGTGTTATCGCTGTGGGTCCTCGCCGGCCTCGCCTATACTGGCTACCTGATCTGGCTCGACCAGCGGCCGCGCCGGCGCGTGATCCGATGAACGTTTCGTCGACGCGCCGGATCGGCATCATCGGCGGCGGGGTCGCCGGAATCGTCACCGCGCGCACCCTGCTGGAACGCGGCTTCGACTGTACCGTGTTCGAACGCCGCGATCGGCTCGGCGGCGTCTGGGCCGAGGGCTACGCCAATTTCGGCATCCAGGTCCAGCGCGAGTTGTACGAATTCCCTGACTGGCCGTTCCCGCCGGGGACCCCCGATTTCACGCCGGGTCCGGTCGTACGCGACTACATCGAGGGGTATGCCCGTCATTTCGGCGTATTGCCGCGGATCAGCTTCGACAGCGCCGTCACCGGACTGCACCGCGAGGACGGCGGCTGGATACTGACCGTGACCAAATTGGGGGAATCGGCCGCACACCGCTTCGATTACGTCGTCATCTGCACCGGGCTGTTCTCCAACAAGCCGCATATCCCGGGCTATCCCGGCCGCGACAGGTTCCGCGGCGAGGTCATCCATATCTCGGAACTGCAGGATCGCGAACGCCTGCGCGGGCGCAGGGTC
>CAIUCF010000639.1 GCA_903897565.1 uncultured Rhodospirillales bacterium
CCTGCGGCGCGTGCTCGCGGATCTTTGCAGACACCCGAGGCGCATGCGCATAGCGCCCTTCGAAACACGCGCCGTCCCCCTGGCTCCAGAAGCCGCGGAAATAGATGCCTGCTTCCTGACGCGATCTTCCACCCATTAGGCGGACGGTATTGGTCTTCAGTGCGACGCCGAGGATCGCGCAAATCTGCTCGAAATCCGCGTAGACGGCATCGTACCAGTCCTGGTCGAAGCCGCCTTCGCGAAACCAGGCGCGGGCCTTTTCCTTCGCGACGTCGGAAAGCTCATGGAGCTGACAGACGGTGGTTTCGATGATCTCAGGCATCGCCGTCGCCTCCGTCGAGGACCGAGGCAAGCCAGCCATCGGTATAGGTCCATGCGATCGTCTCGCCGGCGCCAAGGTCGAGCACATGCGCCCCGCCGCCGAAGCCATCGAGGCGTGGCTTCGAGCAGGTGTTGGCGTATTGGAACCCCCATCGGCCGGTGAGCTGAAACTCGGTGGCGCAGCGCTTCACGAACTGGATGACGCGCTCCGGATCGCCAGTGACGTCGTCGCGCATCCAGAGCGCAGAGCCGCCATGCTCGGGCTGAATCGAAAGGAGGAACCCGTCGGAAGGCGGCTCCTCCGAAGCGCCGGCCTCGGACAGGGCGTTGTAGAGATCGAGTGCGCGGGCGGCGTTCGCCGGCGTGCCGACATCCAGCAGGCACGAGAAGTGGGTGAAATAGTCAGCCATGTGGGCCTCCGACAGGAAAAGCCCGGCGCCGCGCGGGGACTCTCCGCGCGGACGTGATCGGGCCGTGGTGATGGATGGAAGGGGTGGATCAGTATCCGAACTGCCAGGACGGCCAGTCTTGCCCGTCATCTGCGGCGGCAGCCGCGGCTGACAGATAGCTTTCATCGCCTTCGACGACGATCGGATCGCGGACGGGCGTTTCGTCGATCACGGTCACGCAGGTGACGAGACCGTCTTCAACTTCGACGTGGACGGGCACGAGGTATTGAAAGACCACGCGGCGCGCTGTGGCGGATGAATCAACCATGGTGATTTCCCTTGGAAAGGGCGCGGAGAGCGGACCCTTGCCACTCCCCGCGCAGTGTGATCATTCAGCGGCGATAGCCGTGGCGTCTTCGTCCTCGGTCGCCTCGTCATCCTCGCCGTCATCGGTGAGGAAGGCAGGCAAAGCCGCGTCGTCGCCGTTTTGATCGGCAGGCTCGCCCCCATCTACATCGGCAAGTCGGAGCGGTTCGGGCAACCAGCCGGTATCGGCCAGCAGGCGCTCGGCTTCCGTGGCCATGTCGCCCTTTTTCATATGGTCGATGAGTTGCGCCGCGCGTTCACCGGCGCCTTCGCGCACGGATTCGAGAATGCGCGACTTGGTGATCCTGCCGAGATAATTACCGACCGTTGGCCGCCACCCAGCCTGCACCATGTCGAGCCCGGTCGCCCTTGCCAGCCTGTCGGCCTGAGCGAAGCGCAGTTGCAGGGCCTGCTCGCTGACACCGGAGC
>CAIUCF010000640.1 GCA_903897565.1 uncultured Rhodospirillales bacterium
CGCCCCGCGGAGAGGCGTTTTTGTTTGTGCCGACCCCGAACCAGAACCTGCAGGAGTGTACATGGCCAAGCGCTCGACCCGTTCTCTTCATTCGGTCCAACCCACGAGCTCGACGATCGAGCCGCTGTTCGCCGGTCGCGGCGACCACGCGCGCGGCAATGGCGGCAGGGGGGGAATAACCCACTCCGGCGGCTGGCACCCGGTCTTCGCCGACGGAGATGACGAGCGCGAGCAAAGCTATGTCCGCAAGGTCCGCCCGCAGAGCGAAAACCAGCGCGCCCTGATGCACGCCATCGACAATCACAACCTCACCGTCGCGCTCGGCCCCGCCGGCACGGGCAAGACCTATCTCGCCGTCACCGCCGCCGTCGAAGCGCTCGAAGGCGGCAAGATCGACCGCATCGTGCTGTCACGCCCCGCCGTCGAAGCCGGCGAGACCCTGGGCTTCCTGCCCGGCGACATGCACGAGAAGCTCGCACCGTATCTGCGCCCGCTCTACGACGCCCTCAACGAACGCATCGGCGGCAAGCGCGTCCGCCAATACATCGCCGACGGCACGATCGAAATCGCGCCGATCGCCTATATGCGCGGCCGTACCCTCAACAACGCCTTCGTGGTCATCGACGAGGCGCAGAACTGCACCTACGGCCAGATCAAGATGCTGCTGACGCGCCTGGGCTGGCACTCAACCATGGTACTGACCGGCGATCCCGATCAGAGCGACCTGCTCAACGGGCTCTCCGGCCTCGCCGATATCGCCAATCGGCTCGACAAGCTCGAGACGGTCGCGGTCGTTCGCCTGACCGAATCCGACATCGTCCGTCATCCGTTGGTCGCGGAAATGCTGACGGTCCTCTGACCCAGGGGCTTACGAACCCTGCTGGCGGCTCAACCCGCCAGCAGGCCTTCGATGAACTCAGGCACAATCTCGCTCGCCCGCCCCTGGATCGAGGTATCGAAGAAACTGACGCCGAGCGACGGTTCCAGATTCAGTTCCACCGTTTCCGCGCCGGCCTCGTTGGCAAGTTGGACGAAGCCCGCGGCCGGATAGACATTCCCCGACGTCCCGATCGAGATGAACAGCGCGCAGCGCGCCAGCGCCGCGTGAATGCGCGGCATCTCCAGCGGCATCTCGCCAAACCAGACGACATCGGGCCGCATCCCGCCGAGCTGGCCGCAATCCGGACAGATATCGCCGACCGCGAGATCGCCCCTGTTGACGCGCCGCGCATGGCAGTAGGCGCAGAGCGACTTCTCCAACTCGCCATGCATATGGATGAGATTGGTCGAACCGGCTTGCTCGTGCAGGTTATCGATGTTCTGGGTGACGATCACGACGGGATCCGGCCAGGCCCGCTCAAGGCGGGCGAGCGCGAGATGGGCGGGGTTCGGCCGGATCGACGGATCGAGCATACCCCGCCGCCGCTGGTTATAGAAGGCGTGGACGCGCTCGGGATCGCGCATGAACGCTTCCGGCGTGGCGACATCCTCAATGCGGACCGTCGCCCAAATGCCGTCGGCGTCGCGGAACGTCGAGAGCCCCGATTCCTTGCTGATCCCGGCCCCGGTCAGAACCACGATCGAGCCCGTGCCGCTGCTTAACGCCATGCCAATCCCCATTGTGTCGCCGCCAACCGCGCAAAGTGCCGTGTGCCCCAGTCTGGCGCAAGCGCTTCAGGATTGTGCGACCCGCGCGACGGATCGTGTAGACCGGAGAGAACGCGAGCCGCTAAGGTCTTCGCCAGTTCCCCTCTCGTTACGAATGGGCTTCAGTTGTTCGATACCGCTTCTCCGTTTGACTCCGGCTATCTCGATGTCGATCCCCCGCATCGCCTCTATTGGGAGCAATGCGGCCAGCGGAGCGGTGCACCCGTCGTCTTCCTTCATGGCGGACCGGGCTCGGGCTGCTCGGCGACGCATCGCCGCTTCTTCGACCCGAGCTTCTACCGAGCGGTGCTGTTCGACCAGCGCGGCGCCGGTCGCTCGCGCCCCTTCGCCTCGGTCGACCGCAACACCACGCCCGAGCTCGTCGCCGATATCGAACGGCTGCGCGAACATCTGGGCATCGAGCGCTGGCTGGTGTTCGGCGGCTCCTGGGGATCGACCCTGGCGCTGGCCTATGCCGAGGCCCATCCCGAGCGGGTGACCGGTCTCGTGCTGCGGGGGATTTTCCTGGGCCGACCGCAAGAAATCGACTGGTTCCTGCACGGCATGGGCACGATCTTCCCGGAGGCCCATGCCCGTTTCACCGGCCATCTCCCCGAGGCCGAACGGGGCAACCTGCTCGATTCCTACCTGGCGCGCCTCAATCATCCCGCGCCCGACATCCATCTCGCCGCCGCCCGTTCCTGGGCGGGATACGAAGGCAGCTGCTCGACCCTGCTGCCCGGACCCGCTGCGGCCGCGCCGTCCGGCGAAGACCGCATGGCACTCGGCCTCGCTCGGATCGAGGCGCATTACATGAAACATGATCTGTTCCTGCGGCCGGGCGCGCTGCTCGACGACATCGGACGCATCCGCCATATCCCCGGCATCATCGTGCAAGGCCGCTACGACATCGTCTGCCCGGCGACGACGGCCTATGCGCTGTCCCAGGCCTGGCCCGAGGCGACACTCAAGATCGTGCCCGCTGCGGGTCATTCCGCCCTCGAGCCTGCGGTCCGCGACGAATTGCTGGCTTCGCTGGAACAGATGAAGACCCAGGCCGCCTGGTAGAACTCACACGTCAACGGCGCCCTTGCTGCGCGGCTCGGTCAGGATGCCGCGGCGGCGCAGGAAGCCGGCCTCCATCCCCTGCCAGATCAGCAATCCGGGAATACCGATCACGAGATCGGGCAAGCGCTTGACCAGCGAGACCACCAAGGCGTCCCGCGGCGACAGTGCAAACAGCGCACCGAGCAGAATATAGCCCCCCTCCTGGACGCCGAGCGCCCCGGGAACCGCAAAAGCCGCGCTGCGCACGGCCTGGCCCAGGCTCTCGAGAACCATCGCCTCGCCCAGGCTCGGGTGTTTCCCGAGCTGGTGGAGCACGACGAATATCTCGAAGGTTCCCAGCAGCCAGCCGAGGAAATGGATACAGCCGGCCATGACCAGCGAGCGCGGGTCGGCGTAGAGGCCGCTGAGGGCGCCCTGGAGATCGATCGCCTCGATCCCGCCCTCGCCGCCGCGGCGCCGCGCCACTTCGCGCAACGCCCGATCGACCAGCGCGAACAGCCCCAGCCGCTGGGCGATGAAGAAGCCGCCGAGCGCCGGCACTGCGATGATCAGGCCGCTGCCAATCTTGCGCAGCAAGGGCGAATCGCCTTCGAGCTGCCACAGCACGGCGAGGCCGATCAGGGCGAAGAGCCCCTGCGTCGATGCCTGGAGCAGCAGATCCACGAGGATGCTCGCGGCCGCCCGCGCCTGCGGGACGCCGAACCGCGCCAGCAGGCGGCCGCCGATCATGTCGCCGCCAACCTGCCCTACGGGCAGCAGGCAATTGATCGATTCACGCAGGAGACGGAGACCGATATAGGTCGCAGCCGGCTTGAGCGGGCGGGCGCCCATGATGCGGCGCCAGCCGAGCCCGGCGATCGACAGCGCGGTGAGGCGCAGCAGCACGACGACGGCAAGACCCCATCCGACGGCGCCGACGCCGTGGAAGATGTCGTTCATCCCGTTGATGAGGAGCAGGGCGACGAACGCCGTGATCCCCGCGGACACCAAGGCGAAAACGGTCCAGCGCAGCAAGCAATGCCCTCATGGGGATCGTAGGTTTGCAGCCGCCGGATACGGTGACGGCCACGTCTCCAATCAAGGACACGTGGCCGTCAAATAGCAGGCGTTAGCCTCCGCGTAGACGGTGATCCCCGCCTCCGATACGCAGCGCCTCACTTCTTTTTGGTGCCGAGAGGTAGACCCTCTTTTTCTTACACCCCGAGCAATTCATCGCACTTGCGTAATGATCAGACGTATAGCAGCCCGTGCCGGTCGTTTCAAGGAAAAGTTCGTCCCTCGAACAAAATTTAATACAGGGTCTTAGCCAATGATCTGCTGCAATTCCCCTAGCACGGCCTTGCCCATCTCGGCGGTGGAGACTGGCGGAACACCGGCAAGCCGGATGTCGGCGGTGCGGATCCCTTTGCCGAGCACCGTTTCGATCGCGCTCTCCAATGCGGCTGCTTCCGCGGGAAGATCGAACGAATAGCGCAACATCATCGCGAAGCTCAGGAAATTGGCCAGCGGATTTGCCAAGCCCTTGCCGGCGATGTCCGGTGCCGAGCCGTGGATCGGCTCGTACATGGCCTTGCGGTTGCCGCCGGCATCCGGGGCGCCGAGCGAGGCCGAGGGCAGCATCCCGAGCGACCCGGTCAGCATCGCCGCGCAATCGCTAAGGATGTCGCCGAACAGATTGTCGGTGACGATGACGTCGAACTGCTTGGGATAGCGCACCAGCTGCATCGCGCAGTTGTCGGCATACATGTGGCTGAGGTTCACGTCCGGATAATCCTTGTCGTGGATCTCCTGGACCACCTCACGCCACAGCTCGCCGGACTCCATCACATTGGCCTTCTCGACCGAGCACAGCTTGTTGCCGCGCTTGCGGGCGAGCTCGAAAGCAACGCGGGCGACGCGGTCGATCTCGCTGGTGGTGTAGCTCTGGGTGTTGAAGCCGCGCTTCTGGCCGTCGGGCAGGGTCTCGATGCCGCGGGGCTCGCCGAAATAGATGCCGCCGGTAAGCTCGCGCACGATCATGATGTCGAGGCCATCGACGAGTTCGGGCTTCAGCGCCGAAGCATCGGCAAGTGCCGAGAACACCTTGGCCGGTCGCAGATTGGCGAACAGCTCCAACTCCTTGCGCAGGCGCAGCAGGCCGCGCTCCGGGCGCACCGCGAAAGGCAGCGGCTCCCATTTCGGGCCGCCGACGGCGCCGAACAGCACCGCGTCAGCCTTCAGCGCCTTGGCCATGGTCGCGTCCGAAATCGGCGCGCCCTCGGCTTCATAGGCTGCGCCGCCGACC
>CAIUCF010000641.1 GCA_903897565.1 uncultured Rhodospirillales bacterium
GATCCGGGCGAAGACCTCGCGATGCTCGAAATTCGGCCCCGAGAAGCGCAGGATCCAGCCTTCGCGCGTGCCGCAGTAGAGCCGATCTTCGTCGTCGAGAATGACGTCCTCGGGTCCTTCGACCTGGTTGAGGCCGATCTCCTCCGACTCCCGTAGCCGATCATTCTCGGCATAAGGGGAATCGCTGCCGCGCTGGATCGACGGCGCCGGCTTGAACTCGACGATGGTCGGGTTGACGTAGATCTTCTGGATCGCCTTGCCACGATTCTTGGCCCATTTCACGTCGATGCCGACGGCGGCGAGCAGAATCGCGCCGAGCGCCGCCGAGGATACCGGACCCGCAACGCCGAAGCGCACCAGCCCGTTGATCAGCACGAACACGATCACCGCACCGATCAACGCCCGCGCCACCGTGCCGCGCCCGCCGGACAGGCTGACGCCGCCGAGGACGACCGCGGTCAACGCGTTGATTTCCCAACCGACGCCGGTGTCCGAGCCGGCGCTGTTGATGCGCGCGGCGTAGAACACGCCACCCGCCGCGGAGAGGATGCCGGAGAGCACATAGACCGAGAACAGCACGCGCTCGACCGGGATGCCGGCATGCCGCGCCGCCTTGCGGCTTGAGCCGATCGCCGTCAGGTGCCAGCCGGGCCGCGAGCGGCTGAGCAGAAAATGGAAGGTCGAAGCCACAACGATCAGGGTGGCAACGTTCGAGGGCAGCCCCCAGGCCATGCCACCGCCGAGAAAGTCCCAGGAATCATCCATCCGGGTGCCGCTGGCCAGCCGGACTCCGTATTTCTGGCCGAAGATATCGCAGCCGGCGCGGACGATGATCAGGGTCACGAGGGTCGTCAGAAACGGCCGCGCCTTGAGATAGCCGATCAGCAGGCCATTGGCGGCACCGAGCACCCCGCCCGCCGCGAGCGCGCAAACCACGATCACCGGCACCGGCAGGTCGGTCATCTGGAACAGCGACAGCGCCGTCAGATTCGCGACGGCGAAGATCGAGCCGACGCTGAGATCGATGCCGCCGGAAATGACGACCAGCCCCATGGCCACGGCGACGAAGCCGGCATCGGCGAATTCGCGCGACAATTGCTGGGCATTGGCCCAGGTCGCGTAGTTCGGCATGGTCGCGGCGAAATACCCGATCAGACCGAGCATCAGCAGGAATGGGATCGCCGGCTCCATCCAGCGCTTGCCGAGCAATTCCGACAGGAACAGGCGCAAGGAGAGCCGATGCGACAGCCGCGTCAGCAGCCCGCCGCTGATCGTCGAGCGCTGATAGGCCTTCGTGCTCGGCTTGTCGGCGACCGTCACTTGCGGGTCCAGTCGTAGCAGAGCGCGGGGTCGTACTTGCCTTTCTGCATCCAGTACAGGCTGGAATAATTGTCGGTGCGCATCGCGTCGGGCGGCAGATGGGCCTGCAACAGCAGGCTCGCGATCTGGATGATCGCCCGGGCCTGTTGCGCCGAGTCGTAGCTCAGGAATTTGTAGAACAGCCCGGCATCGACATTGGCGCAATCGACCTTGCCGTCGCCACCGGAGCTGTAGACCCGGACCTGGTCAAGCTTGCCCGCGGCCTTGACTGCCTGCGCCGCACCCGCCTGCATCACGCCCCAGAACCCGACTGTCGCGCAGAGATCGGGATGTTGCTGTAGGACCGTCGTCGTGATGTCGAAGGCCTTGGTGGCATCCCAGTTCGCGGCCTGGCTGGAGACGACTTGGATCGTCTTGTCTTTGGCGAACACCGCCATCAAACCCTTGTACTGGCCGATCGAGGTCCCGGAGGTCAGCTCGCCCTGGACGATCGAGACCTTGCCGGACCTGCCGCTCCCGGTACCGCACTCGCGGATGATGTCTTCGCCCATCATCCGGCCGACTTGCTCCCAATCGGCACCGACATAGGAAGCGGTCCGGTAGTTCGAGGCCATGTTGACCTGGATGACCTGAATCCCCGCGGCCTCGGCGCGCTTCAAGTCGCGGGCATAGAGCTGGACGTTGAAATTATGGACGACCAGGACATCCGGCTTGTCGGCGATCAGCGCCGACAGGATCTGCAAACCTGTATTGGTGTTGTCGTTGGGATCGCGGACCTCGAACTTCATGCCGCGACGCTCCGCCTCATCGCGCATCACGCGCGACCAGATTTCGGTGAGCGGGAGTCCGAGCGAGGTCGGCACGAAGGCGATCGTCTTGCCTTTCAGAATGTCGGCAGGTTCGGCATTGGAGGCTGCAGCGCCCGCGCCGGAGGCACCCGATGCCCCGGCCAGCACGCCCACGCCGCCCGCACATTTTTGCGGCGACCGTAACGCGAAGGCCAGCCCGACGACGAGCACCGCCGCCGCGATCAGATAGAGCCCTCTATTATTCCTACGCCTCTTCCGCACCGGATTCTCCCTGTCGATCTTGGTCAGTCGCCTTGCCGTGCCGTCTCTTCGTCACGGGGGTGCAGGCGGTTGTCGAGGATGATCGCTGCAAGCAGCACCACGCCTTTGACGATGTCTTGCAGGTTGTTGTTGAGGTTCAGGATCGTCATGCCGTTGAGCAGCGTGCCGATCAGCGCGGTGCCGACCAACACGCTGAAGATGCTGCCGCGCCCGCCGACCAGGCTGACGCCGCCGAGCACGACCACCAGGATCACGTCGAAGATCAGGGTCGAGTTGATGATCTGGGTATTCATGCTCGCCGTCGCGGCGGCCATCATCAGCCCGGCGAGGAAGCCGATCACCGAAGCTGCCGCGTATTCCAGCATCGTCAGCTTCCGCACCGAGATTCCGGTCAGGCGCGCCGCCTCGGCATTGTCGCCATGGGCGTAGACGAAGCGGCCGAACGAGGTCCGTGACAGCAGCAGATGGACCACCAGCGCCGTCACCAGGAACGCCGCCACGATCGCCGGGACACCGAGGATCCGGCCCTGGCCGATCCAGGCGAAACCCGTCGCCGACAGCGGCAGGTAAGTGATGACGCCCTTCAGCAGCAGCACCCGGCCGAGGCCGAAGATCATGAACCCGGTCGCCAGGGTCGCGAAAAGGGCCGGCACCTCGACGAAGGCGATGATGAAGCCGTTCGCAACCCCGATGGCCGCGGCAAAGGCGAGCGCGATCGCGAGCGCCGCCGGCGTCGCCCAGCCCTGCTGCATCAGCTGCAGGCTGAGGGCACTCGACACCGACATGGTCGCGATCAACGACAGGTCGAGCCCACGGCCGATCACGACGATGCTCATGGCGATGGCGAGAATGCCGAGGATCGAGACGCTGCGCGCCATCGCCACGAGATTGCCGAGCGTGGCAAAGCCCGGCAAGCCGATTGCGAAAACCACGGCGAGCAGGAGGGTGACCAGCAGGACGACGCGTTCCTGGGACAGCCAGGAACCGCGGCGCCGCGGCTGTGCCGGAGCGGCAGATTGGGCGGTCACGGGCTTAATTTCCCCCCGCTGCCAGCTTGGCACGCTCGGCATCGCGCAGATCGCGGCGCATGATCTTGCCCGTGGTCGTCATCGGCAGCGCGGCGACGAATTCAATCTCTTTCGGCACTTCGTGTCGGGCGAGATGATTGCGCACGAAATCGCGGATCTCCTCGACCAGCTCGGGACTCGGCGTCACGCCCTGGCGTGGTACCACGAAGGCCTTGATCGACTCCGTGCGCACCGGATCAGGCACGCCGATCGCCGCCGCCAGCAGCACCGCGGGATGACGGGTCAGCGCGTCCTCGATCTCACCGGGGCCGATGCGATAGCCGGCACTGGTGATGACATCGTCGGCGCGGCCCTGGAACCAGTAATAGCCGTCATCGTCGCAGATCGCGAGATCACCGGTAATCAGCCAGTCACCGACATATTTCTTCGCCGTCGCATCAGGATCGTTCCAGTAGCCGAGCATCATCACCGGATCGGGCCGCTTGAAGGCGAGGTTGCCGATCGTCCCCGCCGGTAGCAGATTGCCCGCATCGTCAACGATGCCGGCGACATGGCCCGGGATCGCACGTCCCATCGATCCGGGCTTGATCGGCATCACATTGGCATTGTTGCCGATCCCGAGATTGCATTCGGTCTGGCCGAACAGCTCGTTGATCGGCACGCCAAGCGCCGTCCTCGCCCAATCGTGCAACTCCTTGCCGACCGATTCCCCACCCGAGAGGATCGCGCGCAGCTTGAGGCCATAGCGGTGCAACGGATCGGGCACCTGGCGTATCAGGCGCAGCATCGTCGGCATCAGCAATGCCGTGGTGATGCCGTGCTTGCCCATCATCGCGCAGGCCTGCTCGGCATCGAAGCGCGCGGCACGGAAGGTCAGCACCGGGACCCCGTGATACCAGGCGGAGATCAGCACATCCATCAGCGCGCCGAGCCAAGCCCAGTCGGCCGGCGACCACATCCGGTCGCCGGGTTGCGGGAAGAAGTCGAAGCCGAACTCGACGCCCGGCAGATGCCCGAGCATCGTCCTGTGGGGCTGCAGCACGCCCTTCGGCAAGCCTGTCGTGCCGGAGGTGAAATTGAGGAAGGCGGGATCGTCGGCGGCGGTATCGACGTTGCTGAAGCTGTCCGGAGACACCGCGATGGCGTCGGCGAGATTGCGCGCTTCCGGCGTCGCGCCGTCGATGACGAAGACATGCTCCACCGCCGGCGCCTTGGCCCGCGCCTCGATCACCTTGGGCAGGTTCTCGAGATCGGTCACGACGACGCGGATACCGGCATGGTTGAGACGGTAGGCGATCGCGTCGGCCGCGAACAGCACCGCCGCCGGCACCGAAACCAGGCCGGCTTTCCAGCAGGCGACGTGGCCGATCGCGGTCCAGGGATTCTGGCCGATCAGGAACATCACCCGGTCACCCCTGGCGAGGCCGAGCGAGACCAGGAAATTGGCCATCCGGTTGGCCGTAGCCTGGACCTCACGGAAGGTGATGTTGCGGACGCGACCGTCGGTGTCCTCGACGATCATCGCCAGCTTGGCGGGATCCGCGGCATGGCGATCGCAGACATCGGTCGCCATGTTGTAGCGGGCCGGAATATTCCAGCGGAACGCGGCGTACAGCGCCTCGTAGCTCGGATGCGAGGTCATCGGCCGATTACCGCCGCGGCGCGCCGCCACGGCCCAGCACGCGCCGGGCGATGACATGGCGGTGCACCTCCGACGGGCCGTCATAGATGCGGAACGGCCGGATATCGCGGTAGATACGTTCGATCACGGTATCGCGAGTGATGCCGATCGAACCCAGGATCTGCATCGAGCGATCGACCACGCGGCCCAGCGCCTCGGAACAAAACACTTTGCTCATGCTGGTCTCGTCGCGCGCCTGGTCATGCTTGTCGAGCAGCCAGGCCGCTTGCCAGATCGTGAGCCGTGAGAGATGCAGGTCGATCTCGTTGTCGGCGAGCATGAAACCGACTCCTTGATGCTCACCGATGGTCTTGCCGAAGGAATGGCGGCGCGAGGCGTGCTCGACGGCAATGGCGTGGCAGCGATTGGCGGCGCCGAGCCAGCGCATGCAATGGGTCAGCCGCGCCGGCCCGAGCCGGACCTGGGCGTTGCGGAAGCCCTGGCCGAGCTGGCCGAGCACGGCGTCGTGCCGGACGCGAACATTCTCGAATGAGACCTCGGCATGGCCGCCGGGCGTATTGGTGTCGATGGTGTCGAGCATGCGGTCGAGCTTGAAGCCGGGCGCATCGATCGGCACGAAGAACATGGAGGCGCCGAGATCGCGGCCCTGGATATCGATCGTGCGCGCCATGACGATATTGATGTCGGCGTTGGGTACGCCGCTGATCATGTATTTCTTGCCGTTGATCAGGAAGCCGTCGGCATCCTCCTGCGCGGTGGTCTTCAGGAGCGAGGGGTCGGCGCCGGCGCCGTCGGTCGCGGTCTCGGTCATCGTGAAGACGGTCCTGATCTCACCACGCACCAGCGGCGGCAGCAGCCAGGCCTTCTGCTCCGGCGTGCCGACGACGTTGAGGAGATTGACGTTGCCCTCGTCGGGCGCCTGGATGTTGAGGGCGAGCGGCCCGAAGGTCGACCAACCCGCGGTCTCGAAGATCACCGCCATGCCGCGATGATCAAGGCCGAGACCGCCATATTCCTTAGGCGCGTGTGGCGACAGCAGCCCCGCCGCGCGGCCAAGGCTGACGAGTTCGCGCCGCAGATCCTCCGTCGGCCCGTGCGGGGTCTGACGCGGGTCGTTCTCGAGCGGAACGATCTTTTCCTTGATGAAGCTGTCGACCCGGTCACGCAGGTCGATGAGGTCGCTGGGGAGTTCGAAATCGATCATGGCTTCCTCGTTCTGGAGCGAAGGATTGCAGGCGGGATTTCAGGTACCGATGGCGCGGCGCGCGAGCTCCTGACCACGGGAAAACAGCGTCGGCACCGACGGCGCGAAGCGCTCCCACAGCGCGTCGGTGCGCTTGCCGCTCCGATGCAGCTTGACGTTCAGGCAGGCGATGCAGCCGAGGCGGTATTGCGACAGCGCCTGGTACCAATCGAGATTGAGGAATGCCGGGCCATCCTCGCTTCGATAGGTTGCGATCAACTCCTCGCGGCCGACCGGCGCAAAGGGCCGCCAGCC
>CAIUCF010000642.1 GCA_903897565.1 uncultured Rhodospirillales bacterium
CGCGGGCTGAAGCCGAAGGTCTCGAACGCGGCTTGGGCGGCGGCGACGGCCTTGTCGACATCGGCCTTGGAGCCGAGGCTGATCTGGCCGCAGACCTGCTCATTGGCCGGGTTGATGACGTCGAGCGACTTCGGCGTGACCGGATCGACCCATTCGCCATTGATGTAGAATTTGCGGTAGTCGCGCATTGGAGACCTCCTGTTTTGGTTTGACGCCGATGGTGTCTGTCGACCCACCCTGTTTGCTGCCGCGATCCTGCAGACGTCTTGGGCCGCACTTTCCACTGGTTTGGTGCGATTCGCAACAGCCCTTGCGGCCGTGATGCGGAAACCCGTTGCCCGCTGCCCAGGTCCTTGCCAACAAGGCGACGACCGCGTAAACGGAGCGTATCTCCGATTTATATACGGAGGCCTACTCCGTTTATCAAGGGGCATTTTATCGTGGCCGGCGCTGCCAGGGGGCGGGTCCTTCATACCACTCGGGAACCGGACGGCATCCGCGCCGCCCGCAAGCCGCGCGTCGATGGGCTGCGCAATCGCGAAAGACTGATCGAGGTCGCCAAACAGGCCTTCGCCGAGAGCGGACCCCATGTCAGCCTCGACGAAATCGCACGCCGCGCGGGCGTCGGCATCGGCACGCTGTACCGCCATTTTCCGACCCGCGACGCCATCGTCGAGGCGGTCTATCGACGTGAGGTAGCGCAACTCGCCGCGGCGGCCACCCGACTGCTCGGCACCATGGCGCCCGCCGCCGCCCTGCATGAATGGATGCGACTGTTCGTCGACTATATCGCCACCAAGAAGGTCATGGCCTCGGCCCTGGGCGCGATCGTCGATTGCGGCAGCGCGCTCTACGCCGCCTCCGGCGCCCAGATCGGCGAAGCGATGACCCTGCTGGTGGACCGCGCCGTCGCCGCCGGCGAAATTCGCGCCGATGTCGACCCCATCGACCTCCTTCGGGCCCTCGTCGGCTTCACCCTCGGCAACAGCAGCGCCGGCTGGCAGGCCAGCGCCCTGCGCCTGATCGAAATCCTGATGGACGGGTTGCGGGCACAGGCCTGAGCCCGCGGCGCGGATCAGCCGGGAGACGCCGCGACATAGGCAAGATAATCCCGGGCGCAGCGAACCGGATCCTCCAGCATCGGGACATGGCCAAGCCCCGGCATCATGATCACCCGGCTGTTCGGCAGCAGCTTCTGCATCACCACCGAGGCCGCGGGGCTGAGGACCTTGTCCTCGGCGCCCCAGACGATCAGCGCCGGCGTCGCAAGCGTCGTGTATTGCGTCTCCAGCAACGGCGAGTGGACGCGCAGCTCGTCCATGATCCGGCTGTGCAGCGGGTAATCGGCGGCGCCGCGCAGCGCCATCGCCTTGCGCACGAAGCTCGGCAGATAAGGCGGGCGCGCCATGGTGGCGCGGATCAGCGCATCGCCATCGGCGACGCTGCGCAGCAGTAGCGGTGACTGCCCGGTCTCGACCGTGCGGCGCATCATCTCCGTCTCGTAGGCCGCCGCGGTGCCGGCAGGATCGAGCAGCCACAGTCCCACGACCTCGTCGGGATAGGTCGCCGCGTACTGGACGGCGATGAAGCCACCCATCGAATTGCCGCCGAGCCGCAGCCGGGTCACGCCCAGCGACTGCAGCAGGGCATGCAGCCGTTCTACCTGGTCCGCGATGCGATAGCGCGCCGCGGGATCGCGGGTCGCCTCGCCGAAGCCGGACAGATCCGGCAGGATGACGCGGAAGCGCTTCGTCAAATGCCCGGCGACGCGGGCGAAATTGTCCTTGTCGCCGCCGAAGCCGTGGATCAGGACGAGCACCTCGCCACTGCCACCGTCGAGATAGGGAATCGTGAAGCCCGGCACCTGGCCGGTCTTCACGCTGAGGCCGAGGCGCCGCCGCTCCATGGCGAGGCCTAGCCGCGTCGCTGCCTGCGGTGCGAGTTGGGCGAAGCCGATCAGGGCTGCAGCCGCTGCGGCGAGGATAACGAGGAGGTTCACCACGCCCGGAACCCGTGCAGCGCGCATGTCGTCATTTGTATCAATCTATCGTTCCCTGAAACGAGCGTGGCGGCGCTTCCCGGCGGTTCGACATCGCAACCGGCTTTCGACCCTGTTCCGACTTAAGTCCCGGACCGGAAAAACACCAGAGCGCGGACTTCGATGCTCTCGCGCGGCAGGCGCCCGTCTGGTGCGGTCGGATCGTCATAGACCCGCCGGACCTCGGCCGCGTCGTAGAAATCCTGAACCTTGCTGTCACGCAGAGTTCGCCGCCCAGCCGCGCCGACCGGCGGTCCGTACATGTACATGGACGGCTTCGCGTCGGCCCGTTCGGTATCATTGAAGGCGGCCAGGACACTCTGCGCCGGCTCGAGGACTTGAACGGGCATCACTGTCGTCCTTATGGTCGCGTGGAATTTTGATCCCCCGCCCCAGGGATGGCAACGCAATTCTCCCTGTGAGCCGGCGGCGATCGCTTTATTCGAGAAATGCCATGTTGGCGGTCGCCGCCATGATCGCGGCCGGGTCGCGATAGCGCATGGCGGCATTCCGTTCCGCATCGCTCCGCGCCTCCATATAAGCGCCGAGCATCCGGCCGCACGACACGGCGCGCCGTCCATAGGGCATCCGCACGGCTTCAAAGCGCTGCAAACCTGCGGAGAGGTCGCCTTCGGCCTCGCGAAGCGCTGTGGCGAGTGCCCAGGCGTCGCTGGTCGCCTTATTGACCCCGGCACCGATATGGGGCCGCGCCAGAAATGCCGCGTCGCCGATGATGGCGACCCGGCCGACCGTCATCCGCGGCGTCTCGAAGTCATAGATCGGCTGAAAAAACGGTTGCGGCGTCAACCGCAGCAACTCCTGGAACTGTGGCGGCAATGTCTGCAGCGAATCCGCGCGCAGCGCCGTGATCACCGCGCCGCGGATCAGCGGCGGCGGGATCGACAATTCGTGTTCATGGCCGGTCTCGTCCCGCAGCAGATCGCGCAGATCTTCAGCGCCCACGTGCCGGTACCACCCCCAATTGTAGCGGCGATGGCCGGCCCGAGTATCGTCATGGGCGCCGGCAACGGCATAACCGATCAACTGCTCGCGCTCCGGCAGCCCGATGGCGAAGTGACCGAACAGGTCGCGATGCGTTTGGGGTGAAACCAGATCCTCGTCGACCAGGCCGCGCCAGACGACGTAGCCGGCATAGAGCGGCTGCAGATCTGGGAAGCACTGCTCGCGCACGGTCGAGCGAAAGCCGTCCGCGCCGATCAGCAGATCGCCATGGACACTTGTGCCATCCGCGAAATGCGCGGTGGCGCCCTCACCATCCTGGTCGAGGCGCACGAGACGCCGGCCGCGATGATAGAATTCGTCGGGGAGCCCGGCGCGCAGGGCTTTGTGCAGGCGGTCCCACGACGACATGAGCTGCGGCAATTCGAGTTCGCCGACGCAAGTCCCATCACGGCCGATCAC
>CAIUCF010000643.1 GCA_903897565.1 uncultured Rhodospirillales bacterium
CACAACCTTCGCGGTCTCTGGGGACGGCCCCCTCCCCACTGGCACGGATCTTGATAGCTCCAACCCCGTCCGCGTGACAGCAAAGGTCTTATCCTGCATGCCTCTCGATCCCGATCAGGAACCGCGGCCGCTGTTGAGTTTGCGCGGGATCGTCAAGCAGTTCCCGGGCTGCCTCGCCAATGACCGGGTCGACCTGACCGTCGCGCCCAACGAGATCCACGCGCTGCTCGGCGAGAACGGCGCCGGCAAGAGCACACTGGTCAAGATCATCTACGGCGTCATGAAGCCCGATGCCGGGGAAATCCGCTGGCAGGGCGAGACGGTGTCGATCCTCAACCCGGCGCATGCCCGCCGTCTCGGCATCGGCATGGTGTTCCAGCATTTCTCGCTGTTCGAGGCGCTGACCGTGACCGAGAACATTGCGCTCGGCCTCAACGACAAGGTGGATCGCATCGGCTTGCGCGCCCGCATCGCCGAGATTTCCGAGAGCTACGGGTTGCCGCTCGATCCGGATTCCGCGGTCCACGACCTCTCGGTCGGTGAGCGCCAACGCATTGAGATAGTGCGCTGCCTGCTGCAGAAGCCGAAACTGCTGATCATGGACGAGCCGACCTCGGTGCTGACGCCGCAGGAGGTCGAGAAGCTGTTCACGGTGCTGCGCCGGCTCGCCGCCGAGGGCTGCTCGATCCTTTATATCAGCCACAAGCTCGAGGAAATCCGGGCGCTGTGCGACACGGCCACGATCATGCGGCTGGGCCGCGTCGTCGCCCATTGCACGCCGCGTGACAAGACCGCCAAGGAACTGGCCGAGCTGATGATCAGCGCCGAGCTCAAGCCCAAGGCGCATAAGCGCGACGTCGCCGTCGATGCGCCGCCGCGGCTGATCCTCGACAGGTTGACCATTCGCTCGACCCACCAGTTTGGCACCGATTTAAAATCGGTCACCTTCTCGGTCGCCGCCGGTGACATCCTCGGCATCGCGGGGATCGCCGGCAACGGCCAGACCGAGCTGATGGACGCGCTGTCGGGCGAGGTCCTGGCGGGCAGGCCCGAGACGATCGTGCTCGACACCACGCCGATCGGCCATCTCGGCCCGCGCGAGCGCCGCAAGCTCGGCGGCTGCTTCGTGCCCGAGGAACGCAACGGCCATGGCGCGGTGACCACCATGACCCTGGCCGAGAATGGCTTTCTCTCGGCCCATGCCAATTCCGCGCTGGCCCGGCTCGGCTTTGTCGACCAGGCGCGCACCGACGCCTTCGCCCGCGGCATCATCGAGCGCTTCGACGTCCGCACCACCGGGCCGGACGCCCAGGCGCAGTCGCTGTCAGGCGGTAATCTGCAAAAATTCCTGGTCGGCCGCGAGGTTCAGCAGAACCCGAGCGTGCTGGTCATCAACCAGCCGACCTGGGGCGTCGACGCCGGCGCCGCTGTCGCCATCTACGACGCCATCGTCCAGCTCTCTGACGCCGGCACCGCTGTCGTCGTCATCTCACAGGATCTCGACGAAATCTTCCTACTCTGCGACCGTATCGCGGTGATCGCCGGCGGGCGTGTCTCGGTGCCGATTCCGGTGCGCTACGCCAGTATCGAGAAAATCGGGCTGTTGATGGGCGGCATTCCCGCCTCGAATCCGGAAGGGGCAGAACGCGTTGTTTAAGATCGAGCCCCGCGGCTATTCCTCGCGCTTCTGGAGCATCGGTTCGCCGATCCTGGCCCTGGCGCTGACGATCCTGCTGACGGGGGTCATCTTCGCCGCCATGGGCCAGCCACCGCTGATCGCCGTCTACACCTTCCTGGTGGCGCCGCTCTTGGAGCATAACGGCCTTGCCGCGCTCGCCATCAAGGCGGCGCCGCTGATCATTATCGGCGTCGGGCTGTCGCTGTGCTACCGGACCAATGTCTGGAACATCGGCGCCGAGGGCCAGTTCACGCTCGGCGCGATCTTCGGCGGCGCTCTCGCCTTGGCCTTCCCCGACGCGCCGGCCGGCCTGCTGTTCCCGGCGATGCTGGTGATGGGCATGCTCGGCGGCATGCTGTGGGCGGCGATCCCGGCGCTGCTGCGGACCCGCTTCAATGCCAACGAGATCCTCACCAGCCTGATGCTGCATTACGTGGCGAGCCTGCTGCTGGTCTATCTCGTGACTGGGCCGCTGAAGGACCCGCATGGCTTCGGCTTCCCGCAGAGCGCGCTATTCTCCAGTGCCGCCACGACGCCGATCATCGTCCCGAGAACGGGCGTCCATCTCGGCTGCGCCCTGGCACCGGTGATTGCCGCGCTCGGCTGGCTGCTGCTCAACAAATCCGTGCTCGGCTTTCAGCTACGGGTCGTCGGCCAGGCGCCGCGCGCCGCGCGCTTCGCCGGGTTCAGCGAGAACCGGCTGATCTGGACCGCGATGCTGATCAGCGGTGGGCTTGCCGGCCTCGCCGGGATCTTCGAGGTCGCGGGGCCGGTCGGCCAGCTGACGACCACGATTTCGCCGGGCTACGGCTTCACAGCCGTCATCGTCGCCTTTCTCGGCCGCATCAATCCGATCGGCGTGATCTTCGCGGGGCTGCTGCTGGCGCTGTCCTATCTCGGTGGCGACGCCGCCCAGATCGATCTCGGCCTGCCCAACGCCGTGACCGGCATCTTCCAGGGCATCCTGCTGTTCTTCCTGCTCGGCTGCGACCTGCTGATCCTGTATCGGGTCAAGCGCGTGCGTCCCGCCGCCGCCCTCGCCGGAGCCGCGCCATGATGTTCTTCCTGACGAGCCTGCTGGTCAGCGTCATCGCCGCCTCGACGCCGCTGATGCTGGCGGCGACCGGAGAGCTGATCGCCGAAAAGGCCGGCGTGCTCAATCTCGGCGTCGAGGGCATGATGCTGGTCGGCGCGGTCACCGGCTTCGTCGTCACCCATATCACCGGCAGCACCACGCTCGGCATCCTCGCCGCGATCCTGGCCGGCGCCGGCATGGCCCTGATCTTCAGCGTCCTGACCCTGACGATCCTTGCCAACCAGATTGCCACCGGCCTGGCGCTGACCTTGTTCGGCAAGGGATTCAGCTCGCTGCTCGGGCGCAATTATGTCGGCATCGCCGGCCCGACCCTGCCCAAGCTCGACATCCCCGGGCTGTCGACGATCCCGTTCCTCGGCCCGGTGCTGTTCGGCCATGACGTGCTGATCTACCTGTCCTTCGCGCTGCTGGCGGCGACCGCCTGGTTCCTGTATCGCACCCATGCCGGGCTGATCCTGCGCGCGGTCGGCGATTCCCATAACGCCGCGCACGCCATCGGCTATCCGGTGATCCGGATTCGCTACGCCGCGACACTGTTCGGGGGCGCCATGGCTGGGCTCGCCGGGGTCTATATGTCGCTGTCCTACAGCCCGATGTGGGCCGAGGACATGGTGGCGGGCCGCGGCTGGATCGCGCTGGCGCTGGTGGTGTTCGCGGCGTGGCGGCCGTTCTGGCTGTTCGTCGGCGCCTATCTGTTCGGCGGCATCATGTACCTGTCGCTCTACGTCCAGGGCATCGGCATACCGGTGCCCTCGGCCTTAGTCTCGGCGCTGCCCTATCTCGGCACGATCGTGGTTCTGGTGATCATCTCGAGGGACCGCCGCCGCATCCGCCTCAATCAGCCGGCCAGCCTGGGCAAACCGTTCCATGCAACAGCCTGAGCCTCAGCCGGCCGCGGTATCGAGTGGTGCCGTTCTGGCCGGAGAATTGCTTGTATTTCAGTAGCTAATCCCGGGCGACCCGCCCGATCACGCGAATGGGGAGAGACAGTATGGATCGTCGGCAATTTCATAAAATCCTGGGCGCCGGGCTCGCAGCCGCGAGTCTGCCGAGCCTGATCCGGCCGGCCTTCGCCGATGGCCCGCTGCAGGTCGGCTTCGTCTATCTCGGGCCGGTCGGCGATTTCGGCTGGACCTATCAGCACAATGTCGGCTGTCAGCAGGCGCAGGCGCATTTCGGCGACAAGGTGAAGACGACCTACGTAGAGAATGTCCCCGAGGGTCCGGATTCCGAGCATGTCATCGCCGACCTCGCCGCCAAGGGCAACAAGCTGATCTTCACGACCTCGTTCGGCTACATGAACTACACCCTGAAGGTCGCCAAGCAGTATCCGGACGTGTTCTTCGAGCATTGCACCGGCTACATGCGCGACAAGAACGTCTCGACCTACAATATCCGCTTCTACCAGGGCCGCTACGTTCAGGGCGTGATCGACGGCAAGCTCACCAAATCCGGCCTGGTCGGCTATATCGGCTCGATCCCGGTGCCGGAAGTGGTCCAGGGCATGAACGCCTTCCTGCTCGGCATGCGCAGCGTCTATCCCACCGCCAAGCTCAAATTCATCATGATCAATTCCTGGTACGACCCGGGCAAGGAAGGCGACGCTGCCAAGGCGCTGATCGACCAGGGCTGCGATGTCATCACCCAGCACACCGATTCGCCGACGCCGCTGCAGACCGCCAAGGCGCGCGGCATCAAGGCCTTCGGCGAAGCCACCGACATGACCAAATTCGCACCGGAAACGCAGCTGACCGCCGACGTCAACGACTGGGGCGGCTATTACATCAAGCGTATTCAGGATGTGCTCGACGGCAAATGGACGAGCACCGACACCTGGGGCGGCTTCGATTCCGGCATGCTGTCGATGGCGCCGTTCGCCAACATGCCCGACGACGTCAAGGCGCTGGCCGAACAGGCCGTCGCTGACATCAAATCGGGCAAGAACAAGGTCTTCGTCGGCCCGCTCACCGACCAGAGCGGCAAGCTGCAGCTGCCGGCCGGCCAAGTCATGGATGACGGCACCCTGTCCGGCCTGCAATGGTTGGTCGAGGGCGTCGAAGGCAAGCTGTCGTAAGGGGGCTTGCGCATCCTCTGTCTCGTCATCCCCGCGCAGGCGGGGATCCATCGTGCCGACGCCCGAACGGCTGAGGCATGGATTCCCGCTTTCGCGGGAATGACGATGGGGGGCGGGGGAGGGCTTATCGGAGCGTGGTTTCCCACATGAAAGCCATCCGCGGCCGCTTGCTCGACTTCGCCGATGGGGAGCGCTATCGCTATGTCGAAGATGGGGTCATCCTGGTCGCGGATGGCCGAATTCAGGCGATCGGCGAGTGGTCGGTACTTTCTCGTGACCTGCCGCCCGGAACGCCCATCGACGATCACGCCGGCAGGCTGATCCTGCCCGGCTTCATCGATCTCCATATCCATTTGCCGCAGACCCGCGTCATCGCGTCCTACGGCACCCAATTGATGGAGTGGCTGGAGCGCTACACCTTCGTCGCCGAGCAAGCCTATGCCGATCCCGCGCATGCCGCGGCAGGGGCGGCGTTCTTCCTTGACGAATTGCGCCGCAACGGCACGACCACCGCTGTCGTCTACGGTTCGGTCCATCCCGGCTCGGCCGAGGCTTTGTTCGCTGAAGCCGCCCGCCGCGGCATGGCGATGATCGCCGGCAAATCGATGATGGATCGCAACGCGCCCGCAGCGCTGCGGGATACGGCGCAAGGGTCCTACGACGAGGCGAAGGATCTGATCACGCGCTGGCATGGCCGCGAACGCCAGCATTACGCCGTCACCCCGCGCTTCGCCGTGACCTCGACCCCGGCGCAGCTCCAGGCCGCGGGCGCCCTGCTGCGTGAGCATCCTACGGTCTATCTTCAGACCCATCTCGCTGAAAACCACGATGAAATCGCCGCGGTCGCCAAACTGTTCCCGGCGGCGCTCGACTATACCGACGTCTATTATCAGGCGGGCTTGTTGGGGCCGCGCAGCCTGTTCGGCCATTGCCTGCATCTTTCCATGCGCGAGCTCGACCGGCTCGCCGAGACCCGCTCGGTGGCGGTTTCCTGCCCGACCTCGAACCTGTTCCTCGGCTCCGGCTTGTTCGATCGCGCCGGCATGCTCGGCCGCGACAAGCCGGTCCGGGTCGGCCTCGCCACCGATGTCGGCGGCGGCACCAGCTATTCGCTGCTGCGCACCGGGGCCGAGGCCTACAAGGTCGCGCAGCTGCGTGGCCATACCCTCTCCGCAGTCGCGGCCTTCGCCCAGATCACCCGCGGCAACGCCGAGGCGATCGGGTTCGAGCACGAGATCGGCACCCTGGAGCCCGGCTCCTATGCCGATCTCGTGGTGATCGATGCGACCGCCACGCCGGCGATGGCGCATCGCATGGAAACGGTCGAGAGCCTCGAGGAGGAGCTGTTCGTGCTCCTGACCCTGGGCGATGACCGCAATATCGCCGCGACCTATGTCGTGGGGGAGCGGTGAAGCGCAAATGCTCGCGGGTCGACACAACTCTCTCCCCGTCATCCCGGCGAAAGCCGGGATCCACCAGGCAACCGCGTCGTTCGCCGAGACATGGATCCCGGCTTTCGCCGGGATGACGTTGGAGGGACGGCGGGCATGACTGTCCTCGCACCGGAAATCCTCGCCCGGCTCGACGCACTTGCGGCGATCACGGCGGAGCCGGGCAAGCTGACGCGGATGTTCCTCACCCCTGAGCATGCCCGCGCCAATGCGCTGGTGAGCGGCTGGATGACCCAGGCGGGGATGAGTGCGCGGATCGATGCGATCGGCAACGTCGTCGGCCGCTACGAGGGGCTCGCGCCCGGCGCGCCGGCGCTGTTGCTCGGCTCGCATCTCGACACAATCCGCGACGCCGGGCGCTATGACGGCATGCTTGGCGTCGTCGCGGCGATCGCCTGCGTCGGCGATCTCCATCGCCGCGGCGTGCGGCTGCCCTTCGCGATCGAGGTGGTCGGTTTCGGCGACGAGGAGGGGGTGCGCTTCGGCGCGACCTTGTTGGGCAGCCGCGCCTTGGCCGGGACTTTCGACCCGGCGCTGCTCGACCGCCGCGACGATGCCGGCATCTCGATGCGCGCGGCGCTGACCAGCTTCGGCCTCGATCCCGACGCCATTGCGACGGCGGCGCGGCGGCGCGAGGATTTCCTCGGCTATCTCGAATTCCACATCGAGCAAGGCCCCGTCCTCGAGCAGCAGGGCCTCGCGGTCGGCCGCGTCACCTCGATCAGCGGCGCGACCCGGCTCAAGGCGATGATCACGGGCGAGGCCGGCCACGCCGGCACGGTGCCGATGGGCAGCCGCCGCGACGCCCTTGCCGCCGCCGCCGCCTGCATCCTCGCCGTCGAGCGGCTGTGTTCCGGCATTCCCGGCCTGGTCGGCACCGTCGGTCGGATCGAGGCCGGGCCCGGCGAGGTCAACGTCATCCCGGGCAGCGCCGGCTTCACCCTCGACATCCGCGCGCCGGAAGATGGGCTGCGCCACGCCACATTGGCGGCGCTGGAGGCCGAATTCGCGGCAATTGCCGTCACGCGCAGCGTCGCCCTGCGTTTGGAGCCGTTCCATGACAGCCCCGCCGCGCCCTGCGCGCCCTGGCTGATGGCGCAGATCGACGCCGCGATCGCGGCGGAGGGCATCACGCCCTTCGCGCTCGCCAGTGGAGCCGGGCATGACGGCCTCGCAATTCAGGCGATTGCCGATATCGCCATGATTTTTCTTCGTTGCGCCGGCGGGATCAGCCATAACCCGGCGGAAGCGATTAGCCTTGGCGATGCCGAGATCGGCGCGCGGGTATTGTTGCGGGTGATCGAAGACTTCAAGGAGCGCGCGGCCGCATGACATCGATCTGGTCCGACCGCCTCTGCCCCGCCATCGACGCCGCGCACCCGGATCAGGTCGAATTTCTCGCGGCACTGGTGCGCAAGCCGTCCGATAATCCCCCGGGCGATTGTGCCGGCCACGCCGCGCTCACCGCCGATCTGCTCGAGACCATGGGTTTCGAGGTCGCCCGCTATCCGGTCTCGGCGCGGATCGTCGAGGCCAACGGCATGATCAGTACCACCAATCTGATCATCCGCCGCCGCTTCGGTCCCGGCCCGGTGATCGCGCTCAACGCCCATGGCGACGTGGTGCCGCCGGGCGAAGGCTGGACGGTGGATCCCTACGGCGCCGTGATCCGCGACGGCAAGATGTACGGCCGCGGCGTCGCGGTCTCCAAATCCGACATCGCCACCTATGCCTTTGCGCTCAAGGCACTGGAGCCCTTCGCCGCCGATCTCAAGGGCACGGTGGAGCTGCACATCACCTATGACGAGGAATCCGGCGGCCTCACCGGCCCCGGCTGGCTGCTCGATCGCAGCCTGACCCGGCCCGACCTCGTCATCAGTGCCGGGTTTTCCTACAATGTCGTGGTCGCCCATAATGGTTGCCTGCATCTTGAAATCCGGGTCGAGGGCCGCTCCGCCCATGCCGCGCGTCCCGATACCGGCGCCGACGCCCTGGAGGCCGCGACCAGGCTGCTGAACGCGCTCTATGCCTTGCGCGAGGGTTATCGCGCGATCCGTTCCAAGGTCGAGGGCATCGAGCACCCCACCCTGGTGGTCGGGCTGATCAGCGGCGGCATCAACACCAATGTCGTGCCGGATGTCGTCACCTTGCGGGTCGATCGCCGGATCATTCCCGAAGAAGACGTCAGCCAAGTCGAGCGCGATCTGGTCGCGGCGATCGAGGCCGCGCTCGACGGATTGCCGGGCATCGACGTCAAGATTCGCCGCATCCTGCTCGCCCGGCCGCTGACGCCGCTTGCGGGGCAGGAGGCGCTGGTGACCGCCCTGCAGCGCAACGCCAAGGAAATCCTGGGCCTCGACATTCCGGCCAATGGCGTGCCGATCTATACCGATGCCCGGCTCTACGCCGCCGCCGGCATCCCCACGGTGCTCTACGGCGCCGGCCCGCGCTCCCTGCTCGAGGCCAACGGCCACCGGGCCGACGAGCAATTGGTGCTCGAGGATCTGCGCGCGGCGACCAAAGTCGTGGCGTTGACCCTGGCGGAGCTGTTGGCGGGGTGACGCGACTATTATCGCGCCACATCCCTAGCGTCACAGAATTTTAATCTCACCCTCATTAGTATATGACTAGAACGAAACCCGCCTGCCAGCACCTTGCCACCGAGATCCGATGACCGAGCCCAACTCCAGCGCACCCGTCGACCCCGATGTCTACAAGACCCTGCTCGAATCGACCAAGGCGATTCCCTGGCGAATCGACTGGGCGACCAAGGCGTTTTCCTATATCGGGCCGCAGATCGAGGCCTTGCTCGGCTGGACCCCGGACAGCTGGGCGGGCGTGCAGGATTGGGTCGACCGCATGCATCCGGAAGATCGTGACGCGACCTTCAATTTCTGCGTGTCGCAATCCCTGGCTGGCGTCGATCACGAGGCCGATTACCGGGCGCTGACCAAGAACGGCGGCTATGTCTGGATCCGCGACGTCGTCCATGTCGTGCGCAAGGATGGCGAGGTCGAGGCCCTGATCGGCTTCATGTTCGACATCACCGCGCGTAAGAAGACCGAGGAAGAGCTGGTGCGGCTGCAGCACGAGCTGCAGGAGCTGTCGTTCAAGGACGGGCTCACCGGCGTCGCCAACCGGCGGATGTTCGATTCCATCCTCGAGGTCGAATGGGCCAATGCCCGGCGCAATCGTCAGCCGCTGTCACTGCTGCTGCTCGATATCGATTACTTCAAGCAATACAATGATTTGTATGGCCATCTCGCTGGCGATGAATGCCTCAAGCTGGTCGCGGAGACGCTCTCGGGCGCGGCGACTCGGGCACGCGATTTCGTCGCCCGCTATGGCGGCGAGGAGTTCGTGCTGATCCTGCCCGAGACCGACGCCGCGGCTGCGCGCAAGGTCGCCGAGCGCTGCCGCGAACAGATCGCCGCGCTGGCCATCCCCCACGGCAATTCCGCGGTCAGTGCCGTCGTGACCATGAGTCTCGGCGTCGGCACGATCGTGCCTGATCATTTCCGCGAGCCGAAGAGCTTCATCGACGAGGTCGACCGCTTGCTCTATCGCGCCAAGCAGGAAGGCCGCGACCGCGCCGTCTCCGGCGCCTGACGCGGCTCAGCCGTCGGCGAGGATCCCGGCCAGGCGATTATGGCGGGCGGCAAGCGCGGTGGCGTCGACGCTCGTCAGGCGACCCTCGCGCACCACGACGCGGCCGTTGACGATCGTGTAGGTCGCCGGGCCAGGGCTGCAGAACACCAGGCCGGCGACTGGGTCGTGGCCGGCGCCGGCAAAGCCGATGCCCCTGGTATCGAAGGCGGCGAGATCGGCCGCCATCCCCGGCGCGAGACAGCCGATATCGTCGCGATTCAGCACCTTGGCCCCGCCCAGGGTGGCCATCTCCAGGGCGTCGCGGGCGGTCAGGGCAGCGGGGCCGAAGCCGACCCGCTGCAACAACATCGCCTGGCGCGCCTCGCCGAGCATTTGTGCGCCGTCATTCGAGGCCGATCCGTCGACGCCGAGTCCCACCGACACGCCGGCTGCGCGCATCCGCGCCACCGGCGCGATCCCCGAAGCGAGCCGCATGTTGGAGCAGGGGCAATGGGCGACCCCGGTGCCGGTGCGCGCAAACAGGTTGATGCCAGGCTCGTCCAGCTTGACACAATGTGGGTGCCAGACATCCGGTCCGACCCAGCCGAGGCTTTCGGCGTATTGCGCCGGAGTCTGGCCGAAACGCTGCAGGCTATAGGCGACGTCGTCGTCATTCTCGGCGAGATGGCTGTGCAGGCTGACGCCGTGCTCGCGCGCCAGGATCGCCGAGTCACGCATCAGCTCGCGGCTGACCGCGAAGGGTGAGCACGGCGCCAGCGCGATCCGCAGCATCGCGGCATGGCGGGGGTCGTGATAGGCCTCGATCAGGCGCTGGCTGTCCTTCAGGATATCGCGCTCGTTCTCGACCAGGGCATCGGGGGGCAACCCGCCCTGGCTGCGGCCGACGCTGGTGCTGCCGCGCGCGGCGTGGAAGCGCATGCCGATCTCGGCGGCGGCAGCGATGCTGTCGTCGAGCCGGCAGCCATTAGGATAGAGATAGAGATGATCGCTCGAGGTGGTGCAACCGCTGAGCAGCAGCTCCGCCATCGCGGTCTGGGTCGAGACATGGATCATCTCCGGCGTCAGCCGCGCCCAGAGTGGGAACAGCGCCTCGAGCCAGGAGAACAGGCTCGAATCCTGCGCCGCGGGTAGGGCGCGGGTCAGGCTCTGGAACATGTGGTGATGGGTATTGACGAGGCCGGGCATCACGATGTGGCCGGCGAGCTCTATGACCTCGTCCGCCGTCTGGGGCAGCTCCGCCGAGGTGCCGACGGCCTGGATGATGTTGTCGACGATATAGACCCCGCCACCGGGAATTTCCCGGCGCTGTGCGTCCATGGTGACGAGAATGTCGGCGTTGCGGAGGAGGAGGGTGCGGGTCATGGGTGGAGGGCCTCCTGTTGCCAAATCTCGGCCGTCACATGTTCAAACACCGTCATCCCCGCGGAGGCGGGGATCCACGCCTGGGCCAGACCGGAGCAGGGACGACGATGGATCCCCGCCTGCGCGGGGATGACGAAGAAGGAATTATGCACCCGCGTCACGCCGCGATCACGCAATGGTGGTCGACATCGACCAGGCCGAAATCGGTGATCTTGAGATGCGGGATGACCGGCAGCGGCAGGAAGGCGAGGTGGAGGAATGGCTCGGCCAGGGTGCAGCCGAGCGTGGTCGCGACATGGCGCAGGGCCAGGATCTCGTCGCGGACCACGGCGAAGGGCTTGAGGCTCATCAGCCCAGCCATGGCGAGCGGCATTTCGCCCCGGACCTGTCCGTCGCAGACCACGACGAAGCCGCCGCCGATCGCGATCAGGTGGTTGACCGCGATCGCCATGTCGCCGTCATCGGCGCCGACGACGCAGACATTGTGGCTGTCATGGCCGACCGAGGAGGCGAGCGCCCCGCGGCGGAAGCCGAAGCCTTTCACGAAGCCCTTGCCGATATTGCGATTCTTGCCGTGGCGGCCGAGCACGGCGACCTTGAGGACGTCCTGCTCGATATCCGGCTGCCGCTCGCCCCTGACGTAGGGCAGGGTCATCGTTAGGTGGGTGGTGACGACCTGGCCCGAGACAATGCCGATCACCGGCCCGGTCGGCCCCAGCGCTTTGACCGCAAAGTCGCCGGCGCTCACTGGCGCCAGTTTCATGCTGTCGAGGCCGATCGGCGCCGGTCCGCGCCGGGTCGTCCGATCGATCTCGTCGACCAGCCGGCCGCCCGAGATCACGGAATGCACGGCGCAGCTCTCGAGATCGTCGAGCAGCACGATGTCTGCGCGCTTGCCCGGGGCGATGAGGCCGCGATCGGTGAGGCCGAAGCCCTGCGCTGCGGACCAGGAGGCGGCGCGATAGGCGTGGGCGACCGGGACGCCTTCGCCGATGGCGAGGCGGATCAGGTGATCGAGGTGACCCTCCTCGAAGATGTCGAGCGGATTGCGGTCATCGGTGCAGAACGCGCAGAACGACGAGGTCTCCGCGGTCAGCGCCGGGGCGAGGGTGAGGACGTCCTTGCAGACGCTACCCTCGCGGATCAGCAGCTGCATGCCCTTGCGCAGTTTTTCCTGCCCTTCCGCCAGCGAGGTCGTCTCGTGGCAGTTGCGGATGCCGCAGCTGAGATAGGCGTTCAGTTCCTTGCCGGTGAGCATCGGCGCATGGCCGTCGATATGGCCGCCCTGGAACGCCGCGAGCTTGGCCATCACGGCCGGCTCCTTGGCGAAGATGCCGGGATAATTCATGAATTCGGCGAGGCCGATGACCTTGGGATGATGGCGATAGGGCACGAGAGCGCCGATATCGAGCCGCGCGCCCGATGTCTCGAGATCGGTGGCCGGCACGCAGGAAGACAGCTGGACGCGGAGATCCAGCGCCGTCGCTTCGGCGCTGTCGAGGAAATAGCGCAGGCCCTCGATCCCGAGCACGTTGCACATCTCGTGCGGGTCGCAGATCGCCGTGGTGGTGCCGCGCGGCAGCACGCAGGCGTCGAACTCCGCCGGGCTGACCATCGTCGATTCGCAATGGACATGGGTATCGATGAACCCCGGCACCGCGATCAGCCCGCCTCCGTCGATCTCGCGACTGCCTGAATAGGAGTCATAGGTGCCGACGATGCGATCACCGCAGATTGCGATATCGGTCGGGGCGAGCTCGCCGGTGACGACGTTGAGCATGCGGGCATTCTTGATCACGAGATCGGCTCGCCCGCGGCCGAGCGCCTGATCGACGCAATCTCCCAGAAACCCCGCCATCCTGTCCTGCCGCGCCATCGCCGCCTCCATTCCGCTCGATCATTGTTAGCCTAATCGCACTGCAGCATCCGCGCCACGACTAAGCCGAAGGTCGGGACCCTCTCGATCGGGCGGTCAGCTGTTTCACGTGAAACACGATGAAGGATCTGCAACGCGGGCGACGACCCCCTGCGGCCTGCGGCGGCGGGCGGGCATCCGCCTTAAGAATAATTCGAGTATTACAACTGCGTGACGCACTAAAACGGCCGCCGAGACCCTGTCGAACTTTGCTGCTCTCCGCAGAGATTCGCATTATAGCGCCATTACTATCATCCACGCGCCAATATATGCCTGGATGATCACTCGTTAAAGTTTCGTTAACTAAATACAACAAACGATGCAGCTGAGGATGTAATTCACCGTCCCACTTGTACATTAAGAAATGGATTGTCGTCACTAAACCATAGATAGGGGATATTATTTTATGCTCGGAAATCTCTTCGACAGAGGTGCGTCCGCGACCCTTGCAGCGCTCGACCGGTCGCAAGCCATCATCGAATTTATGCCGGACGGCACCATCACGACAGCCAATCCCAATTTTTTGAATGCTGTCGGGTATCGGCTCGACGAGGTCAAGGGCCGGCATCACAGCATGTTCGTCGATCCGGCAGATCGTGATGGACCGGCCTATCGCCAGTTCTGGGACGCGCTTCGCCGTGGGGAATTCCAGGCGACCCAATTCAAGCGGATCGGCAAGGGCGGCAAAGAAATCTGGCTGGAGGCCTCCTACAATCCGATTCTCGCCGCAGG
>CAIUCF010000644.1 GCA_903897565.1 uncultured Rhodospirillales bacterium
CGGAGAGATTGACCGGGCGCTCGCCGCCCAGCGTGGTCGCGCCCGCGGCGACGTAAGCACCGCCCTGACCCTCGGGGCAGAAGCGCAGCATCTCGACCTGATAGAGTTCGCAGAACGAGGTCGCGTCGTGGACTTCGGCGAGGTCGATATCGGCCGGTGTGAGACCCGCCATGCGATAGGCCTTGTCGGCGGCGATCCGTGACAGGCCGGGCTCGTCGAGGCTGCGGTACTTGCCGCCGGAAAGTGCGCTGGCCCGCACCTTAACGGCGCGCTGGCGGACGGCGGCGGGCAGGCGGTCGAGATACTCCTTCGAGCACACCAAGGCTGCTGCGGCGCCGTCGCCGATCGGGGCGCACATGCTGCGGGTGATTGGATAGCTGATCTCGCGGTCGGCCAGCACTTCGTCGATCGTGACCGTGAAGCGGTACTGGGCCAGCGGGTTGAGGCTGCCGTGGTAATGGTTCTTGGAGGCGCCGGCGGCGATCTGGCGCTGCGTCGTGCCCCAGCGCTTCATGTGATAGGCGGCCTGCATGGCGTAGGTATCCATGAAGATGGTGCCACCATTGGCGCCCGGCGCGAAGGGCTTGCCGGCGGCCTCGCCGGCGGCGGCGTAGTAGCGGTGCCATTCCTCGGGATTGATCTGGTCGATGCCGCCGGAGAAGATCTCCTGGGATTTCTCGGGGTCGCCCTTGACGAAGGTCTTCTCGACGCCGATGGCCAGCGACAGCTCGGCATCACCGGAGATGATGTCCTTCCAGGCGCCGTGGAAGGCCTGCGAGGCGGTGGCGCACCCGCCTTCGACATTCATCGTCGGCACGCGCTCGGGGAACAGGCCTTCCTGGACCAAAGGCGTGAAGCAGACCTGGCCGCGGACATTGCGCTGGCCGAAGGTGCCCATGCCGCAATTGCCGAACCAGGTCATGGCGATGTCGTCGCCGTTCTCGAGCCCGGCATCGGCGAGCGCGGCGAGATAGGCCTGACGGGTCAGGTCGCGGAAGCTGGCATCCGGCTGCTTGCCGAACGGGGTGCAGCTGGTGCCGATTACATAGACGTCGCGCATCGGGGGCCTCGCTTGAATAGGGATTAGCGGAGATGGATCGGCATCGCGGTGATGCCTCGCATGATCAGGGAATCATGCCAGTGCGGCATCAGACCGTCCTGCAGTCGGATATCGGGATAGCGGTCGAGCAGACGCTTCAGGGCGATCTGGCCCTCCAGCCGCGCCAACGGGGCGCCGAGGCAGAAATGGATGCCGTGGCCGAAGGTGAGATGGGCATTGGGATTGCGGCCGACATCGAAGCTGTCGGCGTTCTCGAACTGCTCGGGGTCGCGATTGGCAGCGTTGAGGAAGGCGAAGACACGCTGGCCTTCCTTGAGGAGCTTGCCGCCGATCTCGATGTCGCGGGTGACGACGCGGGCAAGGGCGTTGCTCGGCCCGTCATAGCGCAGCCATTCCTCGATCGCTGGATCGACGAGCGAGCGATCACTACGCAGGCGGTCCCACTGGTCGCGAAACACCAGCGAGTAGTATAGCCCGTTGACGATCATGTTGGTCGTGGTCTCGTGGCCGGCGAACAGCAGCAGGATGCAGGTGGCGATGATCTCGTCCGTGGTCAGGACCTCGCGGCCCTCCTTGGCGGTCGTCAGTTGGCTGATGATATCGTTGCGCGGCTCGAGGCTGCGCTCGGCGACGATGCCGCGGAAGTAATCGGCCATGGCCCGCGAGCCGGCCTCGGCGCGGGCGTATTTGTCGGCCGAAGCCTTCGCCGTGCCGATGAACAGCGCGATCTCGTCCGACCAGACCTTGACTTGTTTGAGATCGCCGCGCGGCACCCCGAGCAGATCCATGATCACCGTTGCCGGCAGGGCATAAGCGAAGTCGCTGACCCAGTCGATGGTCTCGCCACGGCGTGACTTGGCGTCCATATCGTCAAGCAGATATTCGACGATCTGTTCGATGTTCGGCCGCAGGTCCTCGACGGAGCGCGAGGTGAAGGCCTTGGTGAACAAGCCGCGCAGCCTGGTGTGCTGCGGCGGATCACGGAACACCAGCCAGTTGCCGAGATAGGCCATGAGACTGGCGTAGCGGTTCGGGCTGTCCGGGGTCGCGGCGAAGAACGGCGACAGACGGTCGGCGGAGATCTCGGCATTGTTGAGCGCGACCCGTTTGACGTCGTCGTAGCGCGTCAGCACCCAAGATTTCATCCGCGGCGACCAGTGCACCGGATCCTCGACTCGCAGCCGGGCGAACATCGGGAAGGGGTCTGACTGGATTTTCGGATCGGCGAAATTGACGTCGAGCATGGGTTTCATCCCTCGTTCTTAAGTGGCCCGGAAGCGCGCTTCGGTCGGTTTGGTGAGGCCGACGATCCCGGATTCGCCGATCAAGGTCGAAAGGCGCTCTCCCAGCGTCGTGTTCATCTGAAGCGCGCGCAGGGCGTCGCGCGGCGTCATCGCCTCACCATCCACCTTGAGATGGGGGACGTCGAGCAGCTTCGGCGGCAGGCTGTCGCAGAATGCGGCAAAGCGGGCGAGGCGGCTGCTGTCGGTATCGCCCCAGAAATCGACCAGCGACGGTTTCAGGGTCTTGCCGGCGGGGTTGGTCGGGATCGCCTTGGCGAAGACGATGTATTCCGGGGTTTCGTAATGGGCGAGGTGACCGGCGCAATGATCGCGGATTTCCTGCGCCGTCGCCTGCTCGCCGGGCTTGAGGACGAGGACGGCCTTCAGGCGTTCCGAGAACATGTGGTCGGGGACGCCGACGACCGCGGCGCGCTGGACCTTGGGATGGAGGTACAGCTTGTTCTCGACCTCGATGCAGTAGACGTTCTGGCCGCCGCGCA
>CAIUCF010000645.1 GCA_903897565.1 uncultured Rhodospirillales bacterium
AGCTCTCGCCGTCGCGGGCGAGCGCCTCGGCCTGCTTGGCGCGGCCGATATTCTCGCGGATGGCGATGTATTCCATCTCCGGCGTGATGATGCCTTTACGGGCGTAATGCAGCTGGGTGACGTTGTGGCCCGGCTTGGCGCGCAAGGGCTGGCGGCCGGCATCGGGGAAGGCTTCGAGATTGGCGGCCTCGCCGGGGGCGCGGCCATTATCCTCGGGGCGAACCTCGCGGCCCTGATAGGGCTCGACATCGCCGCGGCCGAGGATCCAATCGCGGCGGATCGGCTTGAGGCCCGCCTGGATGTCGATGGTGACGGCGGGATCGGTGTAGGGGCCGGAGGCGTCATAGACCCGCACCGGCGGCTCGCCGGAGCCGGCTTCGAGCGTGATCTCGCGCATCGCCACGCGGATTTCCGGGAACTGCTCACCGGCGACATGGATCTTGCGGGAGGACGGCAGACCTCCGGTCGAGACCGCGAAACTCTTCGGCGTGGTTCCTTCGGGCATGGTCGTTCCTCTCGCGCTATTTTTGGCGGTGCAGGCGAGGGAGACAAAGATGGAGAGTGGCGTCCATCCCCTCCCTACGCCGGTACAAGCCGGATCAGGTTCATAGGGTTCGCGGGCGGCTGCCGCATCTCAGCCTCGACAAGCGAGGCACCCCTGGGAATGCGCTAGGGTTGGCCCGGATGCGGCATTCTGTCAATGCGCTTGTTCGGATGCACTCCCTCCCCCTTGAGGGGGGAGGGTCGGGGTGGGGGTGATGTTTGAGCGAAATCAGTTCGTTCCACGGAAATCTCGCTTCGGGCGGCGAGATCACCCCCACCTAAATCCTCCACCCTCAAGGGGGAGGACTTTTCGATGCGAAGCGGTCACGATGGATCGCAATACCCAGAACGACCCGAAAGAGGAAACCCGCCAATGACATACGCACTGCAGCTCGAAGGCAAGCGGGCCCTTGTTACGGGTGCGAGCAAGGGCATCGGCGCCGCGATCGCCGCGACCCTGCGCGGCGCCGGGGCGATCGTGCTGGCGACGGCGCGCTCGCCGGGCGACGGGTTCGGTCGGCCGGATCTCTACGTCTCTGCCGATGTCGCGACGGCAGAGGGCTGCGCGCTGGTCGCCGAGACGGTGCGCGAGCGGCTCGGCGGCGTCGACATCATCGTCCATGTCGCCGGCGGCACCGTGGCGCCCGCCGGCGGCTTCGCGGCGCTCGACGACGCCGACTGGGCGACGGCCTTCGATCTCAATCTCTACGCCGCTGTTCGCCTCGACCGCGCGCTGCTGCCCCTGATGATCGCCCAGGGCGCGGGCGTCGTCATTCACATTACCTCGATCCAGCGCGAGATGCCGCTGTTTGAGGCGACCATGGCCTATGCCGCGGCCAAGGCGGCGCTGTCGAACTATTCCAAGGGCTTGTCGAAGGAGCTGGGGCCGAAGGGCATCCGCGTCGTCCGCGTCGCCCCCGGCTGGGTCTAGACCGCGGCCGTCACCGGCCTGGTGGCGCAACTTGCCGAACAGAACAACACCGATACCGAGGGCGCCAGGCAGCTGATCATGGCCGCGATCGGCGGCATCCCGCTCGGCCGCCCGGCGCAGCCGCAGGAGGTCGCCGATCTCGTCGCCTTCCTGGTCTCGCCCCGCGCCGCCTCGATCACCGGGACGGAATACGTGATCGATGGCGGCACGGTGCCGGTGGCGTAAAATCACCCTCCCCCTTGATGGGGGAGGGCCGGGGTGGGGGTGATCTATCAGCGAAATCAGTTCATTGCAGGACAAAATCGAGTCCGGCGGCGCAATCACCCCCGCCTAAATCCTCCCCCATCGAGGGGGAGGACTTTGTTACAGGCTCGCCTCCAGCACGAGGTTGAACGGCGAGGCGGTGGCGCGGCGGAAGCCGGTGAAGCCGGCGCGGTCGACGACGATCTCGCGCAGGCGCTTCTCGCCGGCCTGGGCGCCGAGGGCCGGGCCGTTGCGGGCGAGCGAGACCGGGACGCAGACCAGCGACGACGCCGAATAGTACAGCCGGCCGATCGGGTTGTGATTATCCTCGGGCCGGTCGCCGGCGAAGGGCTCGACGATCATGCATTTGCCGTCGGCTTTGAGCGATTCTTTGGCGTGGCGAGCGGCGCCGACCGGGTCGGCCATGTCGTGCAGGCAGTCGAAGAACGCGATCATGTCGAAGCCGCTGCCGGGATAGCTGACGGCGTCGGCGACGTGGAAATGGGCGTTGTGGACCCCGGCGTCATGGGCGCGCTGGCGCGCGGTCTCGATCGACGGCGCGTGATAGTCGTAGCCGACGAATTCCGAATTGGGGAAGGCCTGGGCCAGCAGGATGGTGCTGGCGCCATGGCCGCAGCCGACATCGGCCGCGCGCCCGCCCTTGGCCAAGGTGGCGACGACGCCGTCGAGGCTCGGCAGCCAGTCGGAGAGCAGATGGGCGTGGTAGCTGGTGCGGAAGAAGCGCTCGGTGCCGTGGAACAGGCACTGGTGATGCTCGCCCCATTCCATGCCGGCGCCGGTGCGGAAATTGTCGAGCGCGCGCGGCAGGACGTGGAACAGATCCTGCGCGATCATATAAGCGCCGGGCAGGTCGACCGGGCCGTCGGGATCGGCGAGGCACAGCGCCTGCTCGTCGTTGAGGTAGTATTTCGCGGCGGCGGCATCATAGGTGACGTAGCCGCCGGCGGTCTGGCTGTTGAGCCATTCCGAGACATAGCGCTCGGCCGTCCCGGTCCGCGCCGCCAGCTCGGCGGCATTCAGATGCTCCTTGGCGAGCGCCTTGTACAGCCCGAGGGAATCGCCGATCGAGACCAGCACCGCGCTGAACACCGCGCCGAGATCGCCGACCGCCTTGCCGAGAAACGCCCCCAATTTTTCCTGATCGATCGCCATGCCGTATTCGCTCCCTGATTTATGCGCGTCGTTTATCGAGGCTTTTGGTGAGTATAGCTGGAATGAGAGGTGGCGTCGCCGCCCAGTGCAAAGGCCCGCGTCCACGACCTCGTCACCCCCGCGCAGGCGGGGGTCCATGCTTGCGGTCTCTCAGGCGACTGCGCGATGGATCCCCGCCTCCGCGGGGATGACGGAGTGAATGGATAAACAGTCGTGTTAAGCGGATGGGATCATGTTGCCGATAAGAGCGAGACGCAGGCGGGTAGCGGCATCGAGTACGCGGGAGAGTGTCTCCGGCAGGAAATGGCGCTGGAACGCCGCGATCACCGCTGGGTCCGGCCCTTCCTCGCCAACCCGATAGCCGATCCGGCGGAGGTCTTCTGCCGGACCCGGTGACGGTTCGACCATTTCTCCCGATGGCCAAATCCCCACCCCCTGGCCCGCCAGCCAGGCCCAGTCGAACAGCTCGCCCGGATCCATCTTGCGCTCGGGCGCGACGTCGGAATGGCCGAGCACGCGGTGCGGCGGGATCTTGTGGCGGGACAGGATTTCGCGGGCGAGGGTCGCGATCGCCTGCATCTGGGCCTTGGGGAAGGGGCGGTAGCCGAATTCATGGCCGGGATTGACGAGTTCGATGCCGATCGAGCGACTGTTGATGTCGGTCTCGCCGGCCCAGTAGGCGACCCCGGCGTGCCAGGCGCGGTGCTGCTCGTCGACGAGTTGCCAGACCGTGCCGTCTTCCTCGATCAGCCAGTGGCAGCTGACCCCGGCTTCCGGGTCGCAGAGCCGGTCGAGCGCGGCTTGTGCGCTCGACATGCCGGTATAATGCAGCAGCAGGATGTCGATCGGCACGCCGGAGGGGCGCGGGCCGAAGTTGGGCGAGGGGCAGGAGCGGTAGGCGGCGCTACTCAAGCTCGGCCCGTTTGAGCTCGAGGTCGAGCCAGCGATCCTCGGCGGCGAGCAGCTCGTTGCCCAAGGTCTCGAGCCGGCTCATCGCGGCGTCGAACTTGGCGCGGTCGCGGGTATAGAGGCCGCTGTCGGCGACCACGGCTTCAAGCTTGCTCTTCTCGGCCGTCAGCGCCTCGATGATGCCCGGCAGGCGGTCGAGATCGTGCTGGTCGCGAAAGCCGAGGCGCTTGGCCGGTTTCGCCGCGGCTTTCGTGTCGGGCTGTGCCTTGGAAGTCCGCTTCTCAGCCACGGCC
>CAIUCF010000646.1 GCA_903897565.1 uncultured Rhodospirillales bacterium
CAAGGCGCCAAAGCACCGATCCTTGGGGCCTTGGCGTCTTGGCGGTTGAAACGCCTGCTTGGATCCCGGCTTTCGCCGGGATGACGACGGGTATGGAGGCAAAGCGGTTTGGCGCTACGCTCTTCCATTCTCTCTCCGTCATCCCCGCGCAGGCGGGGATCCATCGTGCCGATACCGAGATCGGGGAAAGCATGGATGCCCGCCTGCGCGGGCATGACGATGTTTGTTTTTCCTACGCGAGGGCGCGATGACCGATCATCTCGCGCAAGCCAAGCGGGTCATCGTCAAGATCGGCTCGGCCTTGCTCGTCGATCCCGACAACGGCGAGCTGCGCCGGGCCTGGCTCGAGGCCATGTGCAACGATCTCGCCGCGCTGCGCGCGCGCGGCCAGGAAGTGCTCGTCGTCTCATCCGGCGCGGTCGCGCTCGGCCGCCTCACCTTAGGCTGGCTCGGCCGCACCCTGCGGCTCGAGGAAAAGCAGGCGGCCGCCTCTGTCGGCCAGATCCAGCTCGCCTATCTCTACCAGCAGATCCTCGGCCGCCACGACATCAAGGTCGGCCAGATCCTGCTGACCCTGCAGGATACCGAGGCCCGCCGCCGTCATCTCAACGCCCGCGCGACCCTGAACCAGCTACTGTCACAGGGCGTGATCCCGGTCATCAACGAGAACGATACCGTCACGACTTCGGAAATCCGCTTCGGCGACAATGACCGCCTCGCCGCCCGGGTCGCCCAGATGGTGAGTGCCGATACCCTGGTGCTCCTGACAGATATCGACGGCCTCTATACCGCCGATCCCCGGATCGATCCCCATGCCCTGCACCTGCCGGAGATCGCCGAGATCACGCCCGAGATCGAGGCGATGGCGGGCGCCGCCCAGCCCGGGATCAGCACCGGCGGCATGGTCACCAAACTCGCGGCGGCGCGGATCGCGATGTCGGCGGGCTGCGGCATGATCATCGCCAATGGCAAGGGCCTCAACCCGCTCGGCGCCATCGGCGCCGGCGCCCGCACCAGCTGGTTCGCACCCGCCGCCGAGCCCCTGACCGCGCGCAAGCGCTGGATCGCCGGCTCGGTCTCGCCCGCCGGCGTGGTCGTGGTCGATGACGGTGCCGCCCGGGCACTCGCCGACGGCGCCTCGCTGTTGCCCGCGGGCGTGGTCGCCGTCGAAGGCCAGTTCGATCGCGGCGACGCGATCCTTGTCCGGCGCGGCGACGGTACCAATATCGGATTGGGACTGTCTGCCTATGCCAGCGACGACGTCGCCCGTATCCTCGGCCAGAAAAGTCGTAACATCGAAGCCATCCTCGGCTATCGCGGACGGGATGAAATCATCCATCGCGACGACCTCGTGATCGGCGGATAGGGAGACAACGGATCATGGTGATCGCCCCCGCACCCTCAACGACCGCTTCGGCGCTGGACGCCGAGATGCGCGCCCTCGGCCGCCGCGCCCGCGCCGCCGCCTCGGTTCTCGCCAAGGCGACCACCGAGGCCAAGAACACGGCGTTGATCGCCGCTGCCGCCGCCCTGCGCGCGCGGATGCCGGCCCTGCTCGCCGCCAATGCCG
>CAIUCF010000647.1 GCA_903897565.1 uncultured Rhodospirillales bacterium
CGACCTATTTCAACTGGCGCAAAATTTCGATCTATGGTGGCTCCAACGAGATCCAGCGCAACATCATCGCCAAGGCGATCCTCGGCTTCTAGGCGGGATCGCTGTGGTTCGATTCATTTCGCCCCACCACCGTCATCGCGAGCGCAGCGTGGCGATCCAGAGTTTCGCCCCACGCCCGGCAGCCTGGATTGCTTCGTCGCTACGCTCCTCGCAATGACGGAGAGTGTTGATATTTAAGAACAATTCTCTGCCTTACGGCCGCGCGCCGCGCTTTCCGGAGTAGAACCCATGGATTTCGACCTCAACGACGACCAGCGGCTGATCAAGGAATCGCTGGAGAAGTTGCTCGCCGCCCGTTACGGCGACTTCGCCAAACGTGACGGCTATATGAAGCAGGCCGACGGCTTCGACCGCGCGGTCTGGGCCGACTACGCCGAGACCGGAATCCTCGCCTTGCCGCTGCCCGAGGCCCATGGCGGCTTCGGCGGCGGCCCGGTCGACACTATGCTGGTGATGGAAGAACTCGGCCGCGCGCTGGCGATCGAACCCTACCTGACCGCGATCGTGTTATGCGGCGGCCTGATCGCCCGCGGCGCCAGCGAGCCGGTCAAAGCCGAGCTGTTGCCCAAGATCGCCGCGGGCGAGGCCATCCTCGCGCTGGCCCAGGTCGAGCGCGGCTCGCGCTTCGACCTCCATGACGTCAGTCTGAGCGCGCGCCAGGACGGCGACCACTACGTGCTCGAAGGCGAGAAATCCGTCGTCATCGGCGGCGGGGCGGCGGATTATTTCATCGTCACCGCCCGGACCTCCGGCCAGCGCCGCGATGCTGCCGGCATCACCCTGTTCCTGGTCGACGCCAGATCCCCGGGTGTGTCACGGCGATCCTACCCGACCCAGGACGGCTACCAGGGCGCCGAAGTCTCGTTCGGCCAGGTCCGCGTCCCGGCGAGCGCAATCATCGGCGGGCTCGACCAGGGTCTGCCCCTGCTCCGCCGCAGCGTCGACGAGGCGATCGCCGGGCTCTGCGCCGAGGCCGTGGGCGCGATGGCGGCCCTGACCGAGATGACGATCGATTATCTCAAGACCCGCAAGCAGTTCGGCGTCGCCATCGGCAGTTTCCAGGCGCTGCAGCACCGCGCCGTGGACATGCAGGTGCAGCTCGAACAGGCGCGCTCGATGGCGATCTTCGCCACGCTCAGTGTCGATGCCGACGACGCGACCGCCCGCAGTCAGGCGGTGTCCGCGGCCAAGGTCCAGATCGGTCGCGCCGCCCGCTTCATCGGCCAGACCGCGACCCAGCTCCATGGCGGCATCGGCGTCACCCAGGAATACAAGGGCGGCCATTACTTCAAGCGGTTGACCATGATCGACCAGATGTTCGGCGATTCCGAGCATCACCTCCGCCAGTTCGCGGCAGCCGGCGGGCAGCTCCCGGCGGCTTGACGGTCCTAAACCGGGAGCCCCTCGCCGTCATCCCAGCGAAAGCGGGGATGACGGGACACGCTCAGATCTTGCGCTTGACCCACATCGACGTGTCCTGCAGGTCCTGGCCGGCACCGGCCACGGTGCTGCAGGCGGCAAGGCTGGCGAACAGGCCGAGGCATCCGAACAGGATCATCTTACGCAGCATTTTGTGTTCTCCCGGACGCCCCGATGGCGTCGCTCGATCGATATTATGGCAATCATGCCGAGGCTCGTATAGTAGTGCTGATGGGTTTCAGCCCCAATAGGCGGTATTTGGCCGCAGTCTCAAATCTCCCTACCCCTGATCCGCGAGACCTCGGGCGGGCACGAGCAGGGGAGGATCATGGACGGCAATCTTGATATCGCGACCGCGGCCGGCGCGATCTCCGCGCGGATCGACCGGCTGCCGGCGACGCGGACGATCTGGAACAGCGTGCTGCTGCTCAGCTTCGGCATGTTCTTCGAGCTCTACGATCTGCTGTTCTCGGGCTATGTCGCGCCGGGTCTGGTCAAGTCGGGTCTACTGAGCTCGACCACGCCCGGCTTGTTCGGCACCAGCGGCGTCGCCGGCTTCATCGCGGCGCTGTTCACCGGACTGTTCATCGGCACCAGCCTGTGCGGCTTCCTCGCCGACCGCTTCGGCCGCCGCGCCATCTTCACCTTCTCCCTGCTCTGGTACACGGCCGCCAACATCATGGTGGCGGTGCAGACGACGGCCTTCGGGCTCGATCTCTGGCGGCTGATCTCCGGCGTCGGTCTCGGCCTCGAGATGGTCACGATCGGCGCCTATTTGAGCGAGCTCGCGCCCAAGGCGATCCGCGGCCGTGTCTTCGCCATCTCGCAGACGATCGGATTCTCGGCCGTACCGGTGATCTCGCTGCTCGCTTATCAGCTGGTTCCCCATCGGCCCTTCGGCATCGACGGCTGGCGTTGGGTGGTGCTGATCGGCGCCAGCGCCGCGATCTTCGTCGCCTTCCTCCGCCGCGGCCTGCCGGAAAGCCCGCGCTGGCTCGCCCAGCACGGCCGGATCGCCGAGGCCGATCGCGTCCTCGCCGCGATCGAAGCCAAGGTCGAAGCCGAATACGGCCGCAAGCTGCCGGCGCCGGCGGCTTCCGTGCCGGTGGCGAAGGCCGGCCGCTTCGCCGATCTCTGGGTCGCCCCGATCCGCCGCCGCGTCATCCTGATGAGCGTGTTCAACATCTTTCAGACCGTCGGCTTCTACGGCTTCGCCAACTGGGTGCCGTCGCTGCTGATCCATCAGGGCATCACGGTCGCGACCAGTCTCGGCTACACCACCTTGATCGCGATCGCCGCGCCGATCGGCCCGCTGCTCGGCTTCTTCTTCAGCGACCGCATCGAGCGCAAGACCGCGATCGTCGCCGCTGCCGCGGTCATCCTCGCCTGCGGGCTCGTCTTCGGCCAGGCACGCACCTCGGGCCTGATCGTCGCCATGGGCGTCGGCGTCACGCTCGCGAGCAATATACTGTCCTACAGTCTCCACACCTATCAGCAGGAGCTGTTCCCGACCGGAATCCGCGCCCGGGCCGCCGGCTTCGTCTATTCATGGAGCCGCGCCTCGGCAATCTTCAGCGCCTTCGTCATCGCCTTCATCCTGCAGCGCTTCGGCACCGCAGGCGTGTTCGCCTTCATCGCCGCCGCCATGATCGGCGTCATGATCAC
>CAIUCF010000648.1 GCA_903897565.1 uncultured Rhodospirillales bacterium
AGGGTGATCGCGTCCTCGCGGATCTGCATGTCGATCAACAGCGTGGCCACGGCGCCGTTGGGCAGGGCCGCGCGGGTGCGGGTCGAGACCTGGACGAGATAGCCGGTGCCGGAGACGTCGACGAGGACGCCGTCGAGCCCGATATCCTCGATGGTGCCGCGGAGCCGTGCGATCATCATGACGCGGCGCGCCGGGCGATGGCGTCGAGGCGGCGGGCGCCGGCGTGATGGGCGTGGCAGATCGCGACGGCCAGTGCATCCGCCGCATCGGCCTGCGCCGTGATGGCGCCGGGCAGGATGCGGTTGACCATCATCTGCACCTGGATCTTGTCGGCATGGCCGGCGCCGACGACGGCCTTCTTGACCGCTGTCGAGGCGTATTCCGCGACCATCAAGCCGCGCTCGGCCGGGGCCAGCATGACAACGCCGCGGGCGACGCCGAGCTTCAGGGTCGAGACCGCGTTGGTGTTGACGAAGGTCTCCTCGACGGCCGCCTCGTCGGGATTGTACTGCTCGAGGATTGCGACGAGCCCTCGATAGAGGCTGGCGAGCCGCTCGCCGAGGCTCAGTTTCTCGTCGGTCGTGACCACGCCCTCGGCGACCCGGCTCAGCCGATTGCCCGACATGGTGATCACGCCCCAGCCCGTGCGGCGCAGGCCGGGGTCGAAGCCGATCAGGGTCAGGGGCCGAGGCGCCGCCACCATCGTGTTGCTTCAGCCCCCCAGCTTCGCCATCAGATCGTCGGGAATGTCGAAATTAGCGTAGACGGTCTGGACGTCGTCGCTGTCTTCGAGCGTGTCGATCAGCTTGAACAGGCTTTGTGCCGCGTCTTCCGCGGTCACCGGTATCAAGTTCTGCGGCTTCCAGGCGAGCTTCGCGCTCTTGGCAGCGCCGAAACGCGCTTCCAGCGCATCGCGGACGGTCGAGAGGTCGTCGGGCTGACACGAGATCACGTGCTCGTTCTCGTCGCTCTCGGCGTCTTCGGCACCAGCCTCGATCGCGGCCTCCAGTACGGCATCGGCGCTCGCCACCCGGGCCGGGTAGGCGACTTGGCCGAGTCTGGTGAACATGAAGCTCACGCTGTTGGTCTCACCGAGCGAGCCGCCGTTCTTGGAGAAGGCGGTGCGGACTTCGCTGGCGGTGCGGTTGCGGTTGTCGGTCAGTGCCTCGACGATGACGGCGACGCCGCTCGGGCCATAGCCCTCGTAGCGAACCTCTTCGTAATTGTCGCCATCCTCGCCGCCCGAGCCGCGCTTGATCGCACGCTCGATCGTGTCCTTCGGCATGTTGACTTCGCGGGCGCTGATGATCGCGGCGCGGAGTCGCGGGTTCAGCGCAGGGTCGGGCAGCCCGGATCGGGCGGCGACCGTCAACTCGCGGATGATCTTGGTGAACACCGAGGCGCGCTTTTTATCCTGGGCGCCCTTGCGGTGCATGATGTTCTTAAACTGGGAATGGCCAGCCATTGGATTACACAGCTATTGCTACGGGATGCGTCCTCGATACCACATCTAGTGGGCGAGACACAGGGACATCCTTGCAAGATAGATGTGCAATGTGGCGGTAATTGGGCCGCGAGCGTCGGATGACAAAGAAATGCGACATGGGGAATGCGGGTGATGCCACGCCGCTTCAAACCGCGTGCACCCGCGTCCTTCTCCGCCACTGTCTCACGCGATCGAGCCAGAGATAGACGACCGGTGTCGTGTAGAGCGTGAGCACCAGGCTCACCACCAGACCGCCGATGATCGACACACCGAGCGGGCGGCGCAACTCGCCGCCTTCGCCAAGCCCGATCGCCAGCGGCGCGGCGCCGAGGATTGCCGCCAAGGTCGTCATGACGATGGGACGGAGCCGCAGCATGCACGCCTCGAAAATGGCCTCCTCCGGCGAGCGTCCTGCGCGGCGCTCGGCGTCGAGCGCGAAATCGACCATCATGATGGCGTTCTTCTTGACGATGCCGATGAGAAGGACAATGCCGACGAGCGCCATGAAGTTGAAATCGATGCCGAAGAACAGCAGGGCCAAGAGCGCGCCAAGCCCGGCAGAGGGCAGGGTCGAGAGGATCGTGAATGGATGGATGAAGCTCTCATACAAGACCCCGAGTACGATATAGATCGTCAACAGCGCGGCCAGAATCAGCAGTGGCTCGTCCGAGAGCCCGCTTTCGAACAAGGCGGCGGCGCCGGCGAACTCGCCGCGAACGTCGCTCGGTAGGCCGATGGCCCGGGATGCGCGGTCGATCGCGGCGACGGCATCGCTCAGCGATTTACCGGCTGTGAGATTGAACGAGATCGTCTCCGCCACCGATTGTCCCTGATGGTTGACGGCGACCGGCGTCTCGCTCGGGCGTAGCTGCGATATCGCATGCAGCGGAATCATGGTCTCAGCGCCGGTGCTGACCGCCGCGCCACTGGAGACGCCGGCCGATCCGGTGCTGATGATCGAATTGATGGCGACGTTGCGGGCCGCGTCCCCGGCGATCTTGGCGGCGGCCGGACGGCTGCCACCGGAGTCGACCGTGCCGGCGACGGCATTGCTGCTCTGGGTACCAGAAGGTGTTCCTGCCGCCGCGCTGACGTAGATCTGGTCGAGCCATGCCGGGTTCTGGCGGAAGCGCGGCGCGACCTCCAGCACGACATGGTACTGGTTGACGGCGGTGTAGATGGTCGAGACTTGGCGCTGGCCGAGCGCGTCATAGAGGGTTTCATCGATCTGGCGGGGGGAGATACCCAGGCGGGAGGCGGTCGCCCGGTCGATCGCGAGCGCGATGCCCAGGCCTTTCTGCTGCTGATCGGTGGCGACGTCGACCAGTGCAGGCTCCTTGGCGAGGGCTGTGACCAGTCGCGGCATCCACTGCTCCAGTAAGGCCGTATCGTCGGCCTCGAGAGTGTATTGGTATTGGGCGTTGCTCTGTCGGCCGCCGGCGCGGACATCCTGGCTCGACTGCAGGAACAAGGTGGCGCCGGCGACCTCCGCGAGTTTGGGCCGGAGCCGGTCGATGACCTGATCAGAGGTGACGTCTCGTTCTGTCTTGGGCTTGAGGACGACGAAGACCGAGCCGGTGTTGGTGGCCCTGCCGCCGGTCTGGCCGACGACGTTGGCGACGGCGGGATCTGCCGTCACGATGGATACGAAGCGACGCAGCTTCTGCTCCAGCGCCTGAAACGACGTGCTCTGATCAGCGACGATGCCGCCCGTCAACAGGCCGGAATCCTGTTGCGGAAAGAAGCCCTTGGGAATGACCGCATAGAGATAGATGTTGAGCCCGAACACGGCGAACAGAACGACCAGCGTCACCGAAGGATGGCGCAGGGCGACCGGCAGGCTCGCGCTGTAAAATCTCTGCAACGCCCCGAACGCCCCTCTCGTCAGGCGCTGGAGGCCGTTGCGCTCGAATTCGGCGCTGCGCCCTGGTGCGCGCAGCAGGCGCGAGCACATCACGGGCGTCGCCGCTACCGAAACCAGCAGCGACAACAAAATCGCGAGCACCAGGGTCACGGCGAATTCGCGGAATATCCGCCCGACGAGCCCGCCCATCAGCAGGACCGGAATGAACACCGCCGTGAGCGAGAGACTCATGGAGAGGACCGTGAAGGAGACCTCGCTCGCGCCCGTCAGTGCCGCCTGGCGCCGCGACATGCCGGCCTCGAGATGGCGCCGCACGTTTTCAACGATGACGATGGCATCGTCAACCACGAAGCCGGTCGAGATCGTGAGCGCCATCAACGACAGATTATCGAGACTGTAGCCGAACAGTTTCATGCCGACGAAGGTACCGAGGATACAGACGGGTATGGCTACCCCCGGGATCGTCGTCGCCCAGGCATCATCAAGAAAGAGATAGACCACCAGCAAGACCATGAGCGCCGATACGATCAGGGAGAGTTCCGTGTCGGTAACAGCATTGCGGATCGCAGGCGTCGCGTCGTAGACGGCGGTGAGTCGCATATCGGCTGGCAGGGCGGCCTGCAACTCGGGGAGCAACGCCTTCACGCGATCGATCGTGGCGATGACGTTGGCGCCGGGGGTCTTGAGGACCTGGATCGGGATTGCCGGTGCACCGTTGAAAACGCCCTCGTTGCGGATGTCCTCAACCGAATCATCGATCTCGGCCACGTCCGAAAGCCGCACCGCCGCGCCATTGCGGTAGGCGATCACGAGGCCGCGGTATTGAGCCGCCCTATCCGCCTGGTCGTTGCTGTAAAGCTGGTAGCGATTGTTGCCCTGGTCCAGCACGCCCTTCGGGCTGTTGGCGTTGGCGCCGGCAATCGCCGCCCGGACATCCTCGAGGCCGCTGCCGTATTTGAAAAGCGCGCCCGGGTCGAGCTCGACCCGAACCGCGGGGAGGGAACTGCCGCCCAGGGTGACTTGACCGACCCCTTCGACCTGCGACAACTTCTGCTCGAGCACGCTCGAGGCCGAATCATAGAGCTGCCCCTGCGTGGCGAGCGGTGAGGTCAATGCGAGGATCATAACCGGGGCGTCCGCGGTATTGACCATATGATATGTCGGATTGCTGCGCAGGGCGGTCGGCAGGTCGGCGCGCGCCGCATTGATGGCCGATTCAACGTCGCGCGCCGCACCATTGATGTCGCGGTCCAGTCCGAACAGCATGACGACGAAGGTCGCGCCTTCTGTGCTTTGCGATGTCATCTCGTGGACGTCGGCGATCTGGCCGAGATGGCGTTCCAGCGGCGCGGCCACCGTCGCCGCCATGGTCTCGGGATTGGCGCCCGGCATCTGCGCCTGAACGAAGATCGCCGGGAAATCCACCTGGGGCAACGGCGCGAGCGGCAGCGCGAGGAAGGCCTGGATGCCGAAGAGCGCGATCCCCAAGGTCAGCAAACTCGCCGCCACCGGTCGCCGGATGAACAACTCGCAGATATTCATGCGACCGACCTAAGAGAAAACAAATCTCCTGTCATCGGAAATTTTTGCGACGTTCTGAGAAATCAGAATAGTCCTGAAACAAATAGAAACAGTTCGCGCCAGCCCGAAGCGTTATATTGCTTATCGTTTTTCATCGAAGTGACGATATCCAATGTATTGAAAGATCGGATTCAATTTCATTCAACATTCCGCGTCATCAAATCGAACGACCTACACGACTGGTCGCGTCGGGATCAGCCTGCCACCGACCCGCACTGGATCTATGCGGGTCGCCAAACCCGTCGCGTCGCCGGTTTCGATGGAGATGCCGCACAGGGTCGCCGGACGTTCGGCGGGGGTGAGCCGTTGGCCCGGCATCTTGCGGACAAAGCGCTGCACGGCGGGCGCCTTGTTCATGCCGATCACGGAATCGTAAGCGCCGCACATCCCGGCATCGGTCTGATAGGCGGTGCCGCGCGGCAGGACCTGGGCGCCCGTGGGAGCATTGCGCCGATTCCGGACCAGGAGCCAGCGCTGAGGCGGCCTCCCACCCTCGTCCGACCTAATCAGGTAAAAGCCGTGGAACGTCGACGCCGCGACGCGGCGTGACCGACTCATCGATGACGCACGCTTGACGTGCGGTTGCCTATTTACACTCTGAGGCTGTTTTTGATAATCTTAGGGTACATGGAGAGCCAAATCAGCAATCCTGCATATGCTCTATACGTATGGGTCTCGGGGGAAGCATGTTTGCGATTTTAAAGACTATCATTCGAGATGACCGTGGCGTTACAGCAATCGAGTATGGGCTCATAGCAGCGTTCATCGCGGTCGCAGTCATCGCAGTGGTAAGCGCGGTCGGTACGGGCCTTAGCAGCACATTTAGCACGGTGAATACGTCTCTCTAACGGCTGAGATTTTCTTATCTTATTTTAGGTACGTTACGTTCTTCTTCTCCTGACTCGCCGTGAAGCCCCTGTCGACGGCATGCTCCCTGGTCTCCGGCAGGCCCGGGAGCGCCGTCCTCGGGGGCGCCTCAAATATCTATGATGCCGCCGGCCAGGCCGGGCGCAGCCTGCCGCCGACACGGACCGGCTCGATCCGCGTCGCGAGGCCGGTCGCGTCGTCGGTTTCGATGAAGATGCCGCACAGGGTCGCCGGACCTTCGGCGGGGGTGAGCCGTTCGCCCGGCATCTTGCGGACGAAGCGCTGCACGGCCGGGCCCTTGTTCATGCCGATCACGGAATCGTAATCACCGCACATCCCGGCATCGGTCTGGTAGGCCGTGCCGCGGGGCAGCACCTGGGCGTCGGCGGTCGGGACATGGCTGTGCGAACCGACCACGGCGGAGACGCGGCCGTCGAGGAAATGACCCATCGCCATCTTCTCGCTGGTCGCTTCGCCGTGGACATCGACCAGGATCGCCTGGACGTTCTGGCCGAGAGTACGGGTCGCGAGTTCGCGCTCGACCGTCGCGAATGGGTCGTCGAGCGGATCCATGAACAGCCGCGTCATGACGTTGATGACGACGACGCGGCGGCCGTCGCCGAGCTGATAGGTGCGGGCACCCTTGCCAGGCGTGCCGGGCGGGAAGTTGATCGGGCGGAGCAGGCGGGCATCGGCGTCGATCGTCGCCATGATCTCGCGCTGGTCCCAGACGTGATTGCCGGTCGTGATGCAATCGACGCCGGCGGCGTAGAGACTCTGGCAGATCTTGTCGGTGATGCCGAAGCCGGCGGCGGCGTTCTCGCCGTTGACGGTGACGAAATCAATGCCGAGGGCGTCGCGAATCCGTGGGATCTCCTCGATCACCGCATCGCGTCCGCTCCGTCCCAAGATGTCGCCGCAGAAAAGCAAACGCATTTAGTGTCTTTCCATCTCTAGACCAGACCCTCTTCGGTCAGGATCGCGTCGAGCGCCTGATCCCAGGGGTCGGTGGGTACCTCGGCAATCTCCAGACCGGCATAACCGATCCCGATCGTCAATAATGGTCGCCCCGCGGCGCGCAGCTCGGCGATCGTACGATCATAGAAGCCGCCGCCATAGCCGAGGCGACGGCGCTGGCGATCGAAGGCCAGCAGCGGCACCAGCATGATCTCCGGCTCGCACGCCGGAGAATCGGGATGGGGCGTCACTGTGCCCAGTGGACCAGCCACGAGGTCGGCGCCCGGCTGCCAGGCATGGAAACGCAGCGATTGGTCCGGGGCGACCACGATCGGCAAGGCGATCTCCCTGCCCGTCGCCGCTAGTACGTAGAGCAGCGGCCGCAGGTCGGGCTCGGAGCGAATCGGCCAGTATCCTGAGATCGGGCCGCCCGGCCACTCGCTCAGCATACGGAGCCCGAGATCGCGAAACTGTTGCCCGGCGGCGGTGCCGATCGCCTGGTGAATTTGCAAACGCCTGGCCTGCGCCTCGCGGCGGAGTTCGAGTTTGGTCGGGTTGGCCAGCGTCGCGCCCTTGTCTGGTGGGATAAATCTGGAGAAGTGAAGCCGCCTCGGCCGTTGGTATTGTCGAACCCTCGTGGCCTGCTTGTGCAGGTGGGAACCATGTGCCGGCACCACGGCACCGGCAGGGACAGTCCCCTCGAGGTAGACATTGGCCCCGGGGTTTGAACGACCTGACGCGCCGCGCAGCCTCACCCCTTCAGAAAAGCAGGATAGCACGGCCCGAAGCGATCCGAGCCCTGCGATTTGGGTAAATCACGCCGTCTCGAGTTGATCGACGATCAGATCGATGCGGTGGGCCAATCGGTCGAGGGTTTCGGCGAGGATCGCATCGTCCGCCTGGCTTTCCGCAACTGCCGGCGGGGCCTGGGGTACCTGTTGCTGCGGCGTCATGTTCTGGCCGCCGAGGCCGCGGGCCTGCTTCAAGGCCTGGTCCGTCTCGACCAGCTCGTCGACGACGACGAGGCTCGCCATCACCAGCAGGCGGGCGTCACCGACCTGACCGACACTCTTCGCGAGTGCCGAAACTTTCTGATCGAGATAGCGGGCCAGTCGACCGACATGCGCCTCCTGGCCGTCATCGCAGGAAATCGCATAGGTGCGGCCGTTGATCGAGACATCGACCTGGGTCATGGCTGGGCCTCCTGCGATGCGCCAGAATGAGCGGGATCCTGCTCGCCTATCACGGTTTCGAGCCGCGTAATGGTGTCGTCGAGATGACGCGATACCTGTTCGGTGACACCCGACAGCCCGGCATATTCCGCGTGAAGGATCTTCAACTCCGCGGAAAGGCGGCGCTTTTCGTCGTCGGTGCGATCCAGGCACTGTGCCGCCGCACCTTCGAGACGGTCTACTGCGCGGCTCAGGCGGTCCAGCGCTGTCCTCAAATCCGTCATCGCGTTATCAGACCTTCGTCTTTCCAAGGGTTTGAGCTGTGGCTGACAGCGTTACCTGCGACGGCTCGACCCGTCAATGACGCCACGACGTTCACCTTACCCTATGGTAACGCAGGCATGAGGCGGTGTTGTCTTGACCCCGCCACCGTGTTTGGCCAAGTTGCGACCAACTTGTTCAAGGGGACGCCTTTATGACAGCCATGGAAACCGCGACCACCGTTGCGCCGGATTTCTCGCCGCTCGTGCAGCATCCGCATTACGGGCCGCTGGCGAATGCGCTGCGCGCCTTGGCGATGGATGCGGTCGAGGCGGCCAATTCTGGCCATCCTGGCATGCCAATGGGCATGGCCGATGCCGCGACCGTGCTGTTTGCCGAGCATCTGAAATTCGACGCGGCGCGCCCGGACTGGCCCGATCGCGATCGCTTCGTGCTCTCGGCCGGTCACGGTTCGATGTTGCTCTATGGCTTGCTCCACCTGTCCGGCTACAAGAAGGTGACGCTCGACGAGATCAAGCGGTTCCGGCAGTTGGGTTCGATCACGCCGGGCCATCCGGAATACGGCCATACCCCGGGCGTCGAAACCACTACGGGTCCACTCGGCCAGGGGCTCGCCACCGCGGTTGGCCTCGCCCTGGGCGAGCGGCTCCTCAACGCGCGCTACGGCGACGCGCTGGTCGATCATCACACCTACGTTATTGCCGGTGACGGCTGCTTGATGGAGGGCGTCAGCCACGAGGCGATCTCCTTCGCCGGCCATCTCAAGCTCGGCAAGCTGATCGTGTTGTGGGACGACAACCAGATTTCGATCGATGGCGCGACCAGCCTGTCGGTCTCGGATGACCAGGCAGCGCGTTTCAAGGCTGCGGGCTGGCATGTCGCCGCCGTCGACGGCCATGACCCCGAGGCTGTCTCCAAGGCGATTGCGGCCGCCAAAGCGGATCCGTCGGCGCCCTGGATGATCGCGTGCCGGACAACAATCGGCCTCGGCGCGCCGAAGAAGGCGGGCACCGCCGGCATCCACGGTTCGGCGCTGGGTGCCGCGGAGATTGCCGGGGCCCGGACCCGCCTCAATTGGCCCTACGCCCCGTTCGAGATTCCCGAAGGTATCCGCACCGCCTGGAGCAAGATCGGGTCCCGCGGCGCCGCGGCGAGCGCTGCCTGGGACGACCGTCACGACGCCGCAGCGGCGGCGACGAAGGCGAATTTCGACCGTCAGATCACCGGCGGACTGACGCCCGGCTGGGACAAGGTTCTGGCGGCGACGGCGGCGAAGTTCGCGGTCGACAAGCCGAAACTGGCGACCCGGCAGTCCTCCGGACATGTCCTCGACGCGTTGGTGCCGGCGATGCCGGAGCTGCTCGGCGGCTCCGCCGACCTGACTGGGTCGGTCAACACCAAGGCCAAGGACCAGAAGCCGGTCACGCCCACGGATTTCTCCGGCGGCTATATCCATTACGGCGTCCGCGAATTCGGCATGGCCGCGGCCATGAACGGCTTGGCCCTGCATGGCGGCTTCGTGCCGTATAGCGGTACCTTCCTGGTCTTTGCCGATTATGCCCGCCCGGCGATCCGCCTCGCGGCGCTGATGGGCATTCGCGTGATCCATGTCCTGACCCATGATTCCATCGGGCTGGGCGAGGATGGTCCGACCCATCAGCCGGTCGAGACGCTCGCCAGCCTGCGCGCGATCCCCAATCTCCTGGTGTTCCGCCCGGCCGACGCCGTCGAGGTCGCGGAAGCCTGGGGCGCCGCGATCAACCATGCGACCGGTCCTTCGGTCATTGCGCTGTCGCGTCAGGGCCTGCCGACCTTGCGTGATGACGCCTCGGAGAATCGCTCGGCACGCGGCGGCTATATCCTCGCCGAGGCGTCAGGCAAGCGGCAGGCGACCTTGATCGCGACCGGTTCCGAGGTGTCGCTGGCGGTGGCGGCGCGCAACATCCTGGAAGCGGAAGGTATCGCGACGGCGGTCGTTTCCCTGCCGTCCTGGGAATTGTTCGGCCGGCAGGACGCGGCCTATCAGGCAGCTGTGCTCGGCGATACGCCGAACCGGATCGGCATCGAAGCGGCGGTTTCCTTCGGCTGGGACCGCTGGCTCGGGGCCAAGGGGCGCTTCATCGGCATGCAGGGGTTCGGTGCTTCGGCACCTGCCGAGCAACTCTTTAGCCATTTCGGTATTACTGTGGATGCGGTTGTCGCGGCGGCGCGCGCAGGTGTCGCAGCCGCGTGATGACGCGATGCTGCTAAAAAACTTGGGCTAGACGATGTCGGAACAGTCGATTTATCGGGCAATATTGACTAAAAACGCGGCCACGAGACGATTTCAAGAATTTGGAGAGATGTAATGGCGGTCAAGGTAGCGATTAACGGATTTGGCCGCATCGGCCGGTTGGTTCTGCGGGCGATTGTCGAGTCGGGCCGCACCGACGTCGAAGTCGTCGGCATCAACGATCTCGGCTCCGTCGAGGCCAATGCCCATCTGCTGCGCTACGACAGCGTCCATGGCACGCTCAAGAACGAGATTACGACCGGTCCAGATTGGATCGATGTCGGTCGCGGCAAGATCCGCGTCACCGCCGAACGCGACCCCGCCAAGCTGCCCTGGGGCGAGCTCGGCGTCGATGTCGCGCTGGAATGCACGGGCCTCTTCACCAAGCGTGAAGCCGCGGCCAAGCATCTCGAAGCCGGCGCCAAGCGCGTCCTGATCTCGGCGCCCGCCGACGGCGTCGACCTCACGGTCGTCAACGGCGTGAACCATGATGCGCTGACCAGCGAGCATCATGTCGTCTCGAACGCTTCGTGCACAACCAACTGCCTGGCCCCGGTCGCCTATGTCCTGCATCACGCGGTCGGCATCGAGCGTGGCTTCATGACCACGATCCATTCCTATACGGGCGATCAGGCGACGGTCGATACGCTGCACAAGGATCTGCATCGGGCCCGCGCCGCGGCGGTCAGCATGATCCCGACCTCGACGGGCGCGGCTAAGGCCGTCGGCCTCGTTCTCCCGGCGCTCAAGGGCAAGCTCGACGGCACGTCGATTCGCGTGCCGACCCCGAACGTCTCGCTGATCGACCTGACCTTCACGGCCAGCCGCGACACCACGATCGAGGAAATCAACGAGGCGATGAAGGCCGCCGCGGCGAGCGATCGCTTCAAGGGCATCCTCGGCGTGAACAACGCGCCATTGGTCTCGATCGACTTCAACCACAACCCGCATTCTTCGACCTTCGATCTCGGCCAGACGGCCGTGCTCGAGAAGCGGTTCGTCCGGGTTCTGTCCTGGTACGACAATGAATGGGGCTTCTCCAACCGCATGTCGGACATCGCCGCCAAGATCGGCGCGCTGATCTGAGGTCTCGGGGACGGGAAAGACAGCGATGACGGGCACACGGGCGCAAGCCGGCGGTCCCGTCGTCGTTCATTCCCTGTCTCAAGCCCTGACGGCGGCCGCCGCCGCAACCGACGCCGCGTCGCCGCTCGACCTCGTCAGCGCCCCGGGGTGCGGGTGTGCCGCGGGGACGGGCTGGTTCGCAGCCCTCGGCGAGATCGTTGCCGAGCGGTTTCCCGAGCTTTCCGTGCG
>CAIUCF010000649.1 GCA_903897565.1 uncultured Rhodospirillales bacterium
CGATCTACGACGGAAACACGCGAGGTCAGGCCTTGACGAAGCCCTCGTAATCCTTGGCGACGACCTCGTCGCATCGCTTGCAATACGGCTCGAACCCGCCGAGATAGGGCAGGATAACCCGCGGCTTTCCTGGAATGTTGGCCCCGACATACCAGGAGTTTGTCTTGACGAACAGCGTGTCCTCGCCGACCGCGTTGACGTGGTCGACCCATTGCTTTTCCGCCTCGACCGTCGGCTCGATCGTCCGACGATTGGTGGCGGCCAGGTAGTCGATGGCGTCGGCGATCCAGTTCACATGCATCTCGTTGCCGATGATCATGTTGTAGAGCACCGAGGGGCTGCCGGGGCCGGTGGTGATGAACATGTTCGGGAAGCCCGCCGTCATCAGGCCGAGATAGGTATAAGGGCCGGCCGCCCATTTATCCTTCAGGGAGACCCCGCCGCGGCCGCGGATGTCGATGTTGAACAGGGCGCCGGTCATGGCGTCGAAGCCGGTGGCGAACACGATGGTGTCGAGCTCGTACTCCTTGCCGGCGACGGTCAGGCCCTTGGTGGTGAACTTCTCGATCGGCGTGGTCTTGATGTCGACCAGGGTGACGCTGTCGCGATTATAGGTCTCGTAGTAGTTGGTGTCGGCGCAGAGCCGCTTGGTGCCGAAGGGGTAATCCTTCGGGCAGAGCAGCTCGGCGACCGCCGGGTCGCGGACCTTCTCGCGGATTTTGTCGCGCACGAACTCGGCGACCGTCTCGTTGGCCTCGGGGTTCGAGAACAGATCCTGGTACGAGGTATAGAGATAGAGCCCGCCGAGGTTCCAGCGGTACTCGTATTCCGCCTGGCGCTCCTCCGGGGTCGCGTCGAGGGCGTTGCCGATCTTGGTCGGCACCGGCTCGATGCCGCCAACGAGGCCGATCCAGTCATTGTACTGACGGTGCCGCAACTCGGCGTAGTTGGCCTTCACCTTGTTCTGCTGTTCGTCGGTCATCGGCCCGTTGCGGGCCGGGATGCTGTAGTTCGGCGTGCGCTGAAATACGGTGAGATGCTTGGCCTGCTCGGCGATGATCGGGATCGACTGAATGCCCGACGACCCGGTACCGATGACGCCGACGCGCTTGCCGGTGAAATCGACCCCGTCATGCGGCCAGTAGGCGGTGAAATAGGTCTCGCCGCGATATTGCTCGAGTCCGGGAATATCGATCTGTTTGGGCGCCGACAGGCAGCCCGTCGCCATGATGCAGTAGCGGGCAGAGATTCTCTCGCCGTGATTGGTGGTGACCAGCCAGCGCGCTTCGGTCTCATCGAATACCGCCGAGACGACGCGCGTCTTGAAGCGAATGTCCTTGCGCAGGTCGAAGCGGTCGGTGACGTGATTGGCGTAGCGCAGGATTTCCGGCTGCCTGGCATAGCGCTCCGACCACGACCATTCCTGCTCCAACTCCTTCGAGAAGGAATAGGAATAGAGCACGCTCTCGACGTCGCACGCCGCGCCGGGATAGCGGTTCCAGTACCAGGTGCCGCCGACCCCAGTGCCGGTTTCGTAGATGCGGGCGGAGAGTCCCATGCCGCGCAGGCGATAAAGCATGTAGAGACCGGCGAAGCCGGCGCCGATGATGACGGCGTCGAGGCTCTGGACGGCGGTGTCGATCTGCTGCTGGGTATCGGGTGCCTCGGGCATTTTCTTTATCCCCTGTGGAGATGACGGCCTTGTTCCGGCCTGTTCCGAATGCGGGATGGCGTACCGCCGCCATCGCCCGATTAATATAGCGTACTATCCGATTGTGAGACAAGCAGCCGGCAGAACGGCGCACGCGGCCCTCTCCGCCTTTCGGGGCAGGAAGGGGCCAGTTTATCCCCTTGCCGGCACCGTCAGTGCATCGGCCGAGGCGTCGCCGAGCGACCAGCCGCCGTCGCAGTCGAGGATGGCGCCGGTAACATAGCGCGAGGCGTCGCAGGCGAGGTAGAGCGCCATTTCGGCGATATCGGCCTTGGTGCCATAGTCGCGCAACGGAATCGCCTTCTTGTAGGCGGCGTCCGCCGCCGCGTCAGGGGCGAGACGGGCCATGCCCTCGGTGTCGGCGATCGGGCCGGGCGAGATCGCG
>CAIUCF010000650.1 GCA_903897565.1 uncultured Rhodospirillales bacterium
GCCGAGGCCGCCTTCGGCCGTCTTGATCAGCGCGTTGTGGACGTACCCGACGACGGCGCCGGACGACACCTCGAGCCGCTTGGCCCGGCGGATGTTCATGTTCTCGCCGATGGTCGCGATCAGATGGGTGAGCTGGGCCTCGGCGGTGTCGCCGCCCCCGACCTTGGCAGCCTTCAGCGCATCGACCGAATCGCCGACGGTCAGCGCCGCGGCGGTCAGGCCGGTGACGAATTCCTGGAAGGTGACGTTGCGGGCGACGAAATCGGTCTCGGCGTTGACTTCGACGACGGCGCCGACCTTATCGCCGACCACCAGGCCGACGAGGCCTTCGGCGGCGACGCGGCCGGCCTTCTTGGCGGCGGCGGCGAGGCCCTTCTTGCGCAGCCAGTCGATGGCCTGCTCGACGTCGCCGGCGACTTCGCCCAGCGCGCGCTTGCAATCCATCATGCCGGCACCGGTCTTCTCACGCAGTTCCTTGACCAGCGCCGCGGTGATCTCTGCCATAGTTCTTCTCCTGAAATCCTGAACATCGGGACGTCCCGAACCCGGACATCCCCGCAAACGAGAGCGCCGGCCACCTCTCGGCGGCCGACGCTGTCAACTCTTGAACCCTGATCCGCGAAGCGAAGCGGTGATCAGGCTTCCGGGGCGGCGGCCTCGCCTTCGCCCGTCAGCAGCTCGACCGGGCCCAGATTGGCCAGATCGGTCTCGCCGAGCTCGTCGACGACGTCCTCGACCGCCGGCTCGACCAGCTCGTCGGTCTCGCCGACATCGACGCCCGAGGCCAGCAGCTCGGCCTGGATGCCCGAGAGCACGGCGCTCGACACCAGATCGGTGTAGAGATGGATCGCGCGCATCGCGTCGTCATTGCCCGGGATCGGGTAGGCGATGCCGTCCGGCGAGGAATTGCTGTCGATCACGGCGATGACCGGGATGTTCAGCTTGTTGGCCTCTTCGATCGCGATCTTTTCCTTGTTGGTGTCGATCACGAAGATGAGGTCCGGCAGGCCGCCCATTTCCTTGATGCCGCCGAGCGCGCGCTCGAGATTGTCGCGCTGACGGGTCAGCTCGAGCAGCTCGCGCTTGGTGATGCCGGCGCCGCCCTGGCCGACGCGCTCGTCGAGCTCGCGCAGACGGCGGATCGAGCCGCTGATCGTCTTGAAGTTCGTGAGCATGCCGCCGAGCCAGCGGTGATTGACGTAGTACTGTCCGCAACGACGGGCCGCGGCCGCGATCGGCTCCTGCGCCTGGCGCTTGGTGCCGACGAACAGCACGCGACCACCGCCGGAGACGGTATCGCGCACGGCCTGCAGGGCGCGGTGCAGCAAGGGGACCGTCTGCTCGAGATCGATGATGTGGATGTTGTTGCGGACGCCGAACAGATAGTTGCCCATCTTCGGGTTCCAGCGGCGCGTGTGATGGCCGAAATGGACGCCGGCTTCGAGGAGCTGGCGCATCGTGAAGGGAGGAACGCTCATGGTGTAGTAGTCCTTTTCCGGTTAAGCCGCCGCGGAGAGATACCCCTCTCATCGAAGGGCACCGGAGCCTGGGCACCCGGTCCATCCTGGACATCGAGCGCACGGCATATCCGCGTGTGAAGTCACGCCGCCGACCAATGTCAGCGCCATGCAGGGGCGTTACGTAGTCCTACCGGGGCGGATTTGCAAGCTGAAAGGCAATCGACGCACCGCATTTATAAGCGTGGCCGCCGCCATCCTCGGATATGAGGCGGGCCCTCCGGCCGGTTAGATCAGCGATTTACTTTTGCCCCTCTCGCTTGTCTAAATGGCCGACACGAGGAGACGACAAATCATGGCAAAGACCATCGCGCCCCGTAGCATTCATCCCGTCGCCACGCGACAGAACCCGATGCTCACGAGCAAGAACAGGATGAAGCTCGGCGTGTTCGGGCTCAACGTCGATTCCGGCTGCGCGATCACCTTGGCGCCGGAGCGCCATATGGCCGATGACTGGGCGGGCAATCTCGAGGTCGCCAAGCTTGCCGACCGCAGCGGCATGGAGGCGCTGATTCCCGTCGGGCGCTGGCGTGGTTTCGGCGGCGACGGCAACACCCACGGCGTCAATTACGAGACCTATACCTGGGCGGCCGCGATCGCGGCCGTGACGGATCAGATCGGCGTCGTGACGACCTCGCATGTCGCCACCATCCATCCCCTGGTAGCGGCGAAACAGGCGACCACGGTCGATCACGTCAGCGGCGGCCGTTTCGGCTTGAATATCGTCTGCGGATGGTTCGGCCCCGAGATGGGCATGTTCGGTGCGCCGATGATGGAGCATGACACGCGTTACGAGCACGCGGACGAATGGCTTGCCGTCACAAAGACGGCGTGGAACCAGGAAGGGTTCTTCGACTACGCCGGCAAATTCTTCAACGTCGCCCAGGGCTTTGCCGAGCCCAAGCCGCTCAACCGGCCGGTGCTGATCAATGCCGGCGGCTCGCCGCGCGGCATGCGCTTCTGCGCCGAGCATTGCGATGTCGCCTTCCTGATCATGAACCAGGCCGACGAGGACACCATGCGCCGGCAGGTCAAGGGCTACCGCGACCTGGCGAAGAACGAGTTCGGGCGCGACATCCAGGTCTGGTGCTACGCCTATGTCGTCCAGCGCGACACGGCCGAAGAGGCGAACGCCTATCTCAACTATTATGTCAACGAGATGGGCGACGACCCGGCCTGCGATCTGGTGACCAAGGAGCTCGGCATCCAGACCGGAATCTTCACGCCCGAACAGGCGCAGGCGTTCAGATTCCATTTCAAGGCAGGCTGGGCCGGCGTGCCCCTCGTCGGCACGCCCGAGATGATCGTCGAGCAATTCGAGAAATACTCGGATATCGGTCTCGACGGCATCGCGCTGACCTGGCTGGATTATAAGAGTGGGATAAAGGATTTCGTGAGCGGCGTGCTGCCGCTGATGGAAAAGGCCGGGCTGCGCGAGGCCTATCGACCCGGAAGCGAGGCTAAGGCTGCCGAATAGGCGTTGGAGGTCGGTCAACGAACGCTCTCGGTATGGGTTCGTCCAGGCGTCTCCAGTGATAGAAAGGTCAGCCCCTCGTCAATAGATCACTCTGACCCCTTTATGCTTAGAGAGCTGTCCCTGATTCTCGCGTCTCACCCCGAGGGTGCAGTCCATCACTTCGACCCCTTTATGCTACGTCGTTTCTAAGCGCTTGCCATAGAATCCGCAGCACGAGCAGCAAAATATCCGTTGCTCAAGCCGCGCATCAGCAGGAA
>CAIUCF010000651.1 GCA_903897565.1 uncultured Rhodospirillales bacterium
AAACAGGTTTAATATAACCTATTTCATTATCTTGTCAATAGCTAAAGCAAACTTGTGACATTTTTCCGTTATTTCACCATTCAACGTAATTTTAACACTATCAACATTACTAATAACAGTAGGTTGATAACGATACTTTTCTGCTATCGACAATGCTTTAGCAGTAAATTCAATTACTTCTTTGTGATTTTTAAAATAAAATGTTCTGATTAGTTTACCATTAACTTCTTCCCAAGAATTCTGTATTTGTGTTTTTTTGGTTTGGAGAGATGATTTAACCATAATACCATAAATACCGACAGGACATAGAAAGTCCTCTAGCGAAAAGGCAAATTTTAATTGGAAACTTCAACTTTACTAGCATTTCACCCATGTAAAGATTATATTCCAATCATTTTTGTCACTATCGGGGACAATCTCGTTCTTATTTAGAACTACCAACCCGACGTCTATTCCTGTTCGGTGAGCGGACTTTACTCTAATCCTACAGGAAGATAATGTGAACAGAAATAAATATAATATAAGAAATTAAAAACCTCAACCATAAAGATGATTGAGGTTAGTTTTTTTAAGCATTTTTAATCTTTTTCAAGATTTCTAGGTTAGATTTAACCAACTCTGCTTTCTTTACACCAGAACGTCTACTTCTCATAGCGCGTTTCTTCGGAGCTGCTGTTCCCATATTTTATCAATTTATTATAATAAATTGCAATAAAGATAAGTATAATATCTTCGAGAGCGGTGGCCTAGATAGGGCTCTCTCCAGGGTGGCGGGGCAAAAATTGCCGAGACTACCCGTCCCGGAGAAATTCTTGCCGCCCCGCGTTTCAGGCCAGCAGCGGCAACAGCGCGGTGAAAGCCGCCTCGAACATCGCGGTGGTCAGGCGACCGGTGTTGGTGTTGTAGCGCGAACAGTGATAGCTCGCGGCGACGATCAGTGGCGGCCGGTCCTGGTGCCGAGGGACCATCGTGATGCCGCCGTGGCGGAAGGGCAAATCCTTCCGCTTGACCCCGAGCACCGCGCCCACTTGCTGATGGGCGATCTGGCCGAGCGCGAGAATCGCCCTGAGGTCGGGGAGTTGCGCGAGTTCCTGCTGCAGGAAGCCGCGGCATGCCGCGATCTCGCCGGGCACAGGCTTGTTCTCGGGCGGGACGCAGCGGACCGCGTTGGTAATCCGCACCTGGTTGAGACTGAGCCCGTCATCGGCGCGGGCCTGATAGTTCCCTTCGGCGAGGCCAAACTTGGCGAGGGTCGCGTAGAGCAGATCCCCGGCATAATCCCCGGTGAAGGGGCGGCCCGTGCAATTCGCCCCGCGCAGTCCCGGCGCGAGGCCGACGATCAGCAGGCGCGCCGAAAGCGGCCCGAAGGAGGGGACCGGCGCGTTATGCCAGCTGGGATATTGGAGACGCAGCGCGTCGCGCCACTTCGCGAGGCGCGGGCAGCGCGGGCAGTCGCGCCCGGGTTCGCCGTCCACTATTTCCCGGAATTGGCGGGATCGGCCGCGCCGGCGGGCGTCGTGTCGGGATGGGCGTGGTAGCCGTGATGGTCGTCGCGGTTGCTGTGACCGCGCGCGATCTGTGGCATCAACTCGGTCAACTCGACGAAGACATCGGCTTGGCGTCGCAATTCGTCTGCGATCATCGGCGGATTGGAACGGATCGTCGAAACCACGGTGACGCGAACGCCCTTGCGCTGAACTGCCTCGACGAGCCGGCGGAAATCACCGTCCCCGGAGAACAGCACGACATGATCGAGATGCGGGGCCATCTCCATGACGTCGATGGCGAGCTCGATATCCATGTTGCCCTTGAGCTTACGACGTCCGGAGACACTATCCGTGAATTCCTTGGTCGGCTTGGTGACCATGGTGTAGCCGTTGTAGTCGAGCCAGTCGACCAGCGGCCGGATCGGCGAATATTCCTGATCGTCGATCAGCGCTGTATAATAAAAAGCCCGGATCAGGCGGCCATGCTGGCGGAACACGTCAAGCAAGCGTTTGTAATCTATGTCGAAACCAAGTGAGCGCGCGGCGGCGTAAAGATTAGAGCCGTCGATGAAGAGTCCAATTTTCTCTTGCGGATAAAAATTCATTTATTATCTCTGTGTCCCTCGTGGGACGGTAATATCAGATGAACGAGACTGCCGAAAAATTGTCATACGATTTAATCAGTGATGATGCCCTGTCACAAGAGTGTTCTTTTCGCGAGGCGACGGCGATGCAGGGCGGGGTAGGGTGGTTGTCGGAAACTGGCGATCGCAGATGATCTTGATCGGACTCGGCGCCAATCTTCCGAGCGTTACCGGGCCGCCGCGTCGGACCCTCGAGATCGCCTTGACGCGCCTGGAAGCTCGCGGCGTCCACGTCGTCGCCTGTTCGCGATGGTACGAGACCGCGCCGGTGCCGATCTCCGACCAGCCCTGGTACGTCAACGCCGTGGCACGGGTCGAAACGCCGCTCGATCCGGCGGCCCTGCTCGCCTGTCTCCATGATATCGAGCGCGGCTTCGGGCGGATCCGCACCGTGGTCAACGCGCCCCGCGCCATCGATCTCGACCTCCTCGCCTATCACGATCGGGTCGAGACCGGTCCGCCGCAGCTGCCGCATCCGCGACTCAACGACCGCGCCTTCGTGCTGTTCCCCCTGCGCGACGTCGGGCCCGACTGGATCGATCCGAAGACCGGGGCGTCGCTGGACACCCTGATCGCGCGATTGCCGGCGGACCAGGATACCCGCCTGCTGTCCTGATCGACTCGGGGCCGTCGGAATTGCAGCCCTGGTGCCACACCGCGGCGGATTTGCGACTGTCCTATGCGCCGCCGAGGTTGCTCCGGACGACGCTCCGGCCTATATCTTCGTGTTTCAACCAACAGATCAGGTTAATCACACTATGGCGCGCGTTACCGTCGAAGATTGCGTGATGCGGATTCCGAACCGCTTCGAACTGGTTTTGGTGGCGGCCCACCGGGCACGCGACATCGCGTCCGGCGCGCCGATCACGCTCGATCGCGACAATGACAAGAATCCGGTCGTTGCCTTGCGCGAAGTGGCCGAAAACACCGTCGATACCGACCTTATCCAGAACGCCCTCGTGACCGGGCTGCAGAAGCAGCAGGACATCGACGAGCCGGAAGAAGATCGCGAATTGTCGGTCGCCGATGGCGTCTGGCAGCGTGAGATCGTCGGCCAGGCTGCCGAGGAAGAGCTCTCGGGCGAGGACGGCATGATCCATCTCGGCGACGATGATGGCGACGGTGAAGTCGAAGTCGAAGGCTTCGCCGGTGACGACATCGTGGAGGGTGATCTCTGAGGTGAACCGACCGCGGATCGCGCAGTTCCGGATATTCGTCCGTTTCCCTGACGGGATGCGGATGATCGGAGCGCGCGATCGCGGGCTTATCGAGGACACCTCGGCCAAGGCGGCGGGTTACACGCCATGATCCGCCAATTCGAACTGGTCGAACGGGTCAAGGCCTACGACCCGAGCGCGGATGAAGACGCGCTCAACCGTGCCTATGTGTTTTCCATGCAGGCGCATGGCTCGCAGAAGCGAGCTTCGGGCGATCCCTATTTTTCCCACCCCGTCGAGGTCGCCGGCATCCTCGCCGGCATGAAGCTCGACACCGCCTCGATCATCACCGGGCTGCTCCACGACACGGTCGAGGATACGGTGGCCACCCTCGAGGACGTGTCGCGGCTGTTCGGCAAGGAAATCGCCTTCCTCGTCGACGGCGTCACCAAGCTGTCGCGGCTCGAACTGCAATCCGACCGCACCAAGCAGGCGGAGAATTTCCGCAAGCTCGTGCTCGCCATGTCGGAGGATATCCGCGTCCTCCTGGTCAAACTGACCGACCGCCTGCACAACATGCGGACGCTCAAATACATCAAGAGTGCCGATAAGCGCCGCCAGATCGCCCGCGAGACCATGGAGATCTACGCGCCGCTCGCCGAACGCATCGGCATGCACCGCATGAAGGACGAGCTCGAGGACCTGGCCTTTGCCGAACTCCATGGCGAAGCGCGCGACGGCATTCTCGCCCGGCTCTCCTTCCTGCGCGCGCAAGGTGGCGATGTCGTCGAGCGGGTGGCGGAGAAGCTGACGGCGACGCTCAAGGCCGCCGACCTCCCCAACGCCACGGTCAACGGTCGCGAAAAGGCGCCCTATTCGATCTGGATCAAGATGCAGCGCAAGAACATCGCGTTCGAGCAGCTCTCCGACATCATGGCGTTCCGGGTCATCGTCGATTCGATCGAGCAATGCTACCAGGCGCTGGGCGCGATCCATCGTGAGTACCCGGTCGTGCCGGGCCGCTTCAAGGACTATATCTCGACGCCGAAACCCAACGATTACAAGTCGTTGCATACCGGCATCATCGGCCCCGAGCGGCAGCGCATCGAGATCCAGATCCGCACCAAGGAGATGCACGAGGTCGCCGAACTCGGCGTCGCTGCGCATTGGACCTACAAGCAGGCCGACGCCCGCCACGAGGGTCGCCAGTATCGCTGGCTGCGCGAATTGCTCGACATCCTGGAGCACGCCTCGAACCCCGAGGAATTCCTCGAGAACACCAAGCTCGAGATGTACAAGGACCAGGTCTTCTGCTTCACCCCGAAGGGCGACCTGATCGCCCTGCCGCGCGGGGCGACTCCGGTCGATTTCGCCTATGCCGTCCACAGCGTGGTCG
>CAIUCF010000652.1 GCA_903897565.1 uncultured Rhodospirillales bacterium
AGCGCGGCGCTCCATGTCAGATCGTTCTTCCGCGCCGGCGTCGACACCACCATGGCGGGAATCGGCTTTACCCTGAACCAGCTGGCCCGCGCGCCCGACCAGTTCGCGATCCTGCGCGACGATCCGGCCAAGATCCGCAACGCCTTCGACGAAGGCATCCGCCATGAATCCCCCTCGATCGTGATGTTCCGCACCACCACCGGCGCCGTCGAGCTCAGCGGCTATCGCCTCGAGGCCGATACCAAGATCGGTTACTACATGGGCGCCGCCAACCGCGATCCCCGCAAATGGCAGGATCCCGACCGCTTCGACATCAATCGTCAGGTGATCGGCATCCATCGCGCCTTCGGCACCGGGGCCCATATGTGCATCGGCCAGATGATCGCGCGGTTGGAAGCCGAGTGCATTCTCGGCGCGATCGCCCGGCGGGCCAAGACGATCGAGTTGACGGGCGAACCCCGCTACCGTCTGGTCAATGTGTTGCGCACCCTCGATACGCTGCCGCTGCGCATCATCCCGCGGTAAGGAGACTCCGATGACAGTGTCAAACTCGCCTGCCATCGACCGCGATTGGCTCGGCCTGAAAAACCGGGTCGCCGTGGTAACCGGCGCCGCCGGCGGTATTGGTGGCGAGATCGCGCGCGAGCTCGCAGCTGCGGGATGTCTTGTCGCCTTGCTGGATCGCGACGAAGCTGGCGCTGCCGCGATCGCTGCGGAGATCGCGCAGACCGGAGCCAACGCGATCGGCATTCACTGCGACATCACCGACCCCGACAATGTCGCCGCCGCGGCCGATATCGTCGCCACGCGGCTCGGGCCGTGCCGGATCCTGGTCAATAACGCCGCCACGCTCTACGCCGACGCGTTGATGAACATCAAGCTGGAGAAGTGGAACCAGCTGCTGGCGGTCAATCTCGGCGGCGCCCTGCTCTGCGCCCAGGCCTTCGGCCGTCAGATGATCGCGGCCGGCGGCGGCAGCATGGTCCATCTCGGGTCGATCTCGGGGAGCCTGCCGCAGCCCTATAGCGGCGCCTACAGTGTCAGTAAGGCCGGACTCGGCATGCTGTCGCAATTGCTGACGGTCGAGCTCGGCGGCGACGGTATCCGTAGCAATGTCGTCAGCCCGGCGATGATCCGCACGCCGCTGAGCGAGGTCATCTACCAGAACCCCGAAGTCCTGCGCCGCCGCGAGGAGATCGCGCCGGCGCGCCGGATCGGCACCACCCGGGACATCGCCGAGGCCGTGCTGTTCCTCGCCAGCGACCGCTCGAGCTACATCAGCGGCCAGGATCTCAAGATCGATGGCGGCCTGAACCAGGCCTGGCTGAGCCTGATCCCACGGCCCGGCTTCGAAAAGAAGGATACCGAATAGCGGCCGTGCATCCCGTCAGGGAGCCAGGGCTTCCCTGACGGTCGCCGCCTTGGCCCAGCGCTCGACCTGCTGCAAGGAATGGCGAACCATGATTTCGCCATCCTGGATATGCAGCAGGTCCTTGGCCCCGGAATTCATGCCGCGCTGGGTGCTTTCGATGTTCATGACGTCTTCCAGCATGATGTCGGTCATGTGGGAGACATAATGTTCCTGCTGCAGACGTTCGCGCGCAGTGCGCGCCACCGGCATGTAGAAGCGGCCTTCCCAGCGGGCCGTGCGCGGGCCGGTCGGCCAGAACTGGTGCGTCCAGAACATCGTCGCCGAGACATGGATATGGAAGTTCGGGAACAACCACTTCACATCGCTCGCCCATTCCGGGGATTTGGTCGGGTTGACCGCCGGATGCATGGCGACGCGATTGGTCTCTTCCGTCTTGCCCGTACCCGTGACGGTTCGCGCCTGGGGGTACAGCCATTTCTCTACCAGCGCCCGCTCCGGCGGCGCGAACTCCGGGTTCACCCAGGTCGAGAGCGAGCGATGCGGGCCGTAGACCTCGGCGCTGATCGGGCGGCCATAGGGGTTGGCCGCCCCGGTATAGACCGGCGCCAGCGTCTTCGCGTGGATCGTGCGGATGTGATAGGCCTCGCTGAAGGCGTCGGCGACGGTCTTCCAGTTGGCCTGAAACTCGCCGGTAAGCACGAGGGCGCGTTCCGGGTTCGGATAGGGCAGATCGCGGTGGCTCGTGCCGAAATCACCAAGGAATTCAGCGAGCGAGACCTCGGGCTCCGGCGTCAGGTTGGCGAAGATCCAGCCCTCCCAGACCTCGACGGCGACCGGCGTCAGCCCGCATTTCTTCTTGTCGAGATCGAAGAACCGCGCTTCATCCGGAACGGCGATCAGTTCGCCGTCATTGCGGTAGGTCCAGCTGTGGTAACGGCAGACGAAGCGGTTGGCGTTACCGGTCTCGCCCGGCACCAACTGGTTCTGGCGATGCGAGCAGACATTGTGGAAACCGCGGATCGCGCCATCCTTGGTCCGCGTCAGGATCAGCGAGGCATCGAGCACTTCGATCGTCTTGACGAAATAATCCCCGGGCTGCGGGATCGCTTCCACCCGGCCCATGACCAGCCAGGCGCGACGGAAAATTCGCTCGCGTTCGAGGTCATAGAAGGCGGCCGAGCGATAGGATTCCGCCGAGAGCGGCGTCGTAGCCAGGCCGGCGGCTTCGGTGAGGGTTTCGATCTTCCTGAGTTCATCCATGGCGTTTCTCGATCAATCCGGGCCGCGATCAGCCCCAGGGGCTCATGCCGGCGGCGATGCGCAGGGCGTGGGGATAGGGCGTGAAGGCGGCTCGCGGCTGACCGTGATATTCCACGGCGATCGCCGCCTGGGTCAGCGCCAGCAGCAGCCGCATCAGTCGCGCGGTGTCATCCGGCAGACCGTCGAGCGGGAAGCTCTCGACATGGGCCAGCGCCCGGTCGGCGAGCGGCAGGGCGGTATTGTAGAAGGCGAGGATTTGATCCATCGAGGCTTCTGAGCGCCGCTGCCAGCGCGCGTGGGAGGTTTCGACATCCCAATAACCGACGAAGCCTTCGAGAGCCTCGAACCCCGTTGGCAGCAGGCGCGTCGTGATCGCCGAACTCTTCATTCCCGTCTCCCGATTCGTCCCGGTTGATCGCTCCTGCGATCCATTGTCCTTGCGGCATGCGCAGCGCCGCTGAATTTCTCATACCCCGTGCCGACAGGCGACGAAGTCCCTAACCGGGGGGACCCCGCTACTGCTCGGCTTCGAGCGGGTTGCCTAGGCTGGCGAGCGGCAGCGCGAAAGGCGTCGGCTCGAGGAGATGGGTCTCGGTCTGCCCGAGCGCCGCGCGGCCGATACGCTGCCGCTGCGCCGTGATCGCTTCCCTGAGGTCGGGATCGAGATTAATCCGGCGCCAACCCTCGGTCCGGGCATTGCCGTCCGGCCACGCGATCATCAAGGCGAGTTTCGGCAGCGCGGGGCCGGAAATGAAATCGGCGACCAGCATGATCTCGGCGCCGGCTCGCTGCAGGCACGGCAGATAGGTCTCGGCGAGGAAGGTATTCGCGGCGGCGTTCTTGCCGAGCGCAATCTCCGCCAGGATCAGATCATGGGTGCCGCCGATCCGCTCGGCGCTGCGCGCGGCGTCCGGAGTCCAGCTTGGATTGGCTTTGAGGAAATACAGGTCGAACCGTTCCACCGCTTCCTCGTCGCCCTGGGTCGCGCTGCGGATGTCGAACCATTCCGGGTCGGTATAGAAGCTGTTCCACTGCCCTTCGCGTTCCGCGAGGTCGCGATACGCCATGAGATAGACGAACATCGGGCCGTTGGGCCCGGCAGTTGCAGTCCAGCGGCCGGTATTGCGGATGCCATGGCGCGCGAACAGCGCGGGAAGATGCTTCTCGAACCGCTCGTAGCACACGTCGATGCGACCGGGGACGACGGAATAGAGCCGGAGTTCGTAGATCATATTTGCGTCCTCGGACGATATCGGTCAGCCGCCGGCGTAGCGTCGACGCTGCTCGCGGATCAACTCTACCAGAGCTTCGCTGACGTCGCGGTTTTCCGCGACCGCCTTGTTCTTGGCATCGCACCACATCTTGAGATC
>CAIUCF010000653.1 GCA_903897565.1 uncultured Rhodospirillales bacterium
AGAGAACACGGCCCCCGCGACCATGAATGCGGCGTTGACGATATTGTTGGCGGCGATCATCCGCGCCCGCTGCTCGGGTGGCGCCTGCTCCTGCAGGATCGCGTAGAGTGGCACCGAGTAGATGCCGCCGAACACGGCCAGTGCGCACAGATCGGCAAGCGCGCGGATGCCGTGGAACTGGGTGAGCACGTCATGAACGTCGGGGAGGGTCCCGGCGACGGCGCATGCGCGGGCGAAATCCCAGGTGAAGAGCGAGATGCCGATGGTGGCGAGCGGCACATGGCGGGCCGAGACGTCGCCCTTGAGAAGCTTGCCCACCAGCATCGACCCGGTGCCGACCCCGACCGCGAAGATCGTCAGGAACAGGGTCGCGACCTGGCCCGAGCCATGGAGCGTCTCCTTGACCACGACCGGGAATTCGGCCAGCAGCACCGCGCCGATCGTCCAGAACCAGCTGATGCCGAGAATGGGCAGCCACACCAGGCGGTCACGCTTCGCATTGCCCACCAGCAGGGCGGTCTCGCGCAGGAAGTTGGGCTCGATCCGTAGATCCGGGGCGGCGGGCTCGGCGCGCGGTACGGCATAGGCGCTCACGATCCCGGCACCGGCGACGATCAGGCAGACAGCAGCCATGATCACCGGGCCATGCGGCAGCAGCACGAGGATGCCGCCACCGATGGTGCCGACCAGGATTCCGGCGAAGGTCCCGGCCTCGATCAGGGCATTGCCCGAGATCAACTCGTTCTCGGCGAGATGCTGCGGCAGGATGCTGAACTTGAGCGGGCTGAAGAACGCCGCCTGGGTGCCGAGGCCGACCAACACCGCCATCAGCACCGGCACGCTGCCGATCAGGAAACCGATCGCGGCAACCAGCATGATCGCCGCCTCCCACAGCTTGGTGATGCGGATCATCCGCGACTTGTCGAAGCGGTCGGCGAGCTGTCCCGCCGTCGCCGACAGGAAGGCGTAGGGCAGGATGAACAACCCGCCCGACAACGCCACGAGCGGGGCGCCGCCCCCGGCAGCCGTGAACAGGATCATCACGGCCAGGGCATTCTTGAACAGATTGTCGTTCAGCGCACCAAGCGTCTGGGTCAGGAACAGCGGCAGGAAACGGCGGCTGCGCAGCAGCGAGAAACTATCGGGCGAAGCAGTCATCAGACGACATCCTCTTGCAGGCCGAGGGCCCGGCGGCAGATCAGAGTGAGTTCGGGGGCCATCTCGACCATCGCGCGTCCGGTCCAGGCATAGAGCCGGAAGGTTGCGGCATGGACGAGCGTGCCGAGTACCGCGGAGGTCAGGAGGATCGGATCGCCGGAGGGTATCTCGCCTGCCGTCAGAGCCGCAGCGATCGCGTCGTGGATCAGGCGGACCGGATGGGCGCCGTCGCCCGGCACGCCGGCGAGGTTGCGGTGCTGGGTCAGCAACAGGAAGGCGAACAAGGTCTCGTCTTCGTCATGGACCTTGCAGATCAGTTCGACAAGGGCGTCGAGCCGGCCCGGGAACGGCGTCGGTGCCGCCAGCACCGCGGCGATCCGATCGCCATACTGGGTGAACCCGGCCTGGAACAGGTCCTCGATCAGGGCATCTTTGGACGGCCAATGAACGTACA
>CAIUCF010000654.1 GCA_903897565.1 uncultured Rhodospirillales bacterium
AGATGACGAAGAACACGTCGACGCCGACGAAGCCGCCGGTCACGCCGGGCATGCCGTAATGGTAGAGCACCACGGGCACGATCGCGAGTGCCCGCAGCCCGTCGATATCGGCGCGGTATTTCGAGACGCTGGGGGTCATTGCGGCGGCACGCCGATTCCGTCGCCCCTCGCGCTGGAGGAGGCCGACAGGAAGGAGGAGACGGCTGTGCTGGTCATGGTCGGGTAGCTATCATCCCCTTGGCGGGCGGCCAAGGGTCCTTGCCGCCTTCAGGGATATTCCGGCGGAGCGGCAAGCATTTGGTCGAGTACCGGAACCAGACGCAGGGCCCCGGTCACGGTCAGATGGCTGCTGTCACGGTAGAGCGCCGCGCTGCCGACCGCGACCGGGCAGGTCTCCGGCCCGCAGAATGCGTCGCGGGTGCGCAGGAAGCGGGCGCGGCCCGCTGCTGATGCTGCCGCCAGCCTGCTGTCGACCCAGGCCTGGCTGGCGTCGATGGTCGTGCGCTTCTCCTCGATGCCGGAGAGCGAGCGATGCAGTGTTGCGGCCATCGCGAGCGCCGCGGGGACTTCCGTGAACTGGCACGGCGTGTCCTGCAGCAGGATCGGCGTGATGCCGACGCCATTGAGGAAGGCCAGGCTGCGCCCGAGTCCATTGTCGAAGGCGGCGTGGCTGCCATTTCCGGACGTGATGCCGGCGACCACGTCGATGACGCCGCCATTCTCGCCGCCGCGGCCGGCGCAGATGGCGGGCACCGGCCGGCCCTCGGCGACCCTGGCCCAGAGTGCGACGAGGAAGACGGTGGGCGCCGGTCTCGCCTTGAGGAAACCGACGACAGCGGCGTTGAAATCACGGCAAGCGACACCCTCCGGGTCGGGATCCGAGACCCCGAGCAGCGGCTCGCAGCTTGCCTGCCCGAAGATGAGTCCGTGCTGCCCGTGCTGCCGCGCCGCAATGGCGAAGGCCGGGATTTCGGCCAGGGCATGGGAATCGCCCCAGACCACGAAATCCGCTGCCTGCGAAGCCCCCCAGTCGCCGATCTCGCAGGTCGTGCCGATGCCGAGATCGACATGGCTGGTGGCATTGCAGAACTGCCCGGCGAGGTCGACGTCCTGCCGTGCCAGGGCAAGGGCGTCGGCTGGCAGGCGCTCGGGGAAGCCGAGCGTGACGCTGGTGGCCTTGCCGATCGCGAACAACACCAGCATGGCGCCGAACCCGGCCATCAGGGTCTCACGGCCTCCGGCGAAAATGCGGCGACCGCGAATCGGGGCCTCGATCCATCGGGTCGTGGCCGCTGCGAGAACGACCGCAAGCACGGCCAGTCCCAGGCGTTCAGCCGCTGTCGGTTCGTGGAAGAGGCCATGGCGGGCGAGTACCAGCAGCGGCCAGTGCCACATGTAGAGGGGATAGGAGATCTTGCCGATCCAGACCGGGACGGGCGACGACATCAGGCGCGAGAGGCTCGCCGGGGAATTGCTTTCGCCGGCCCAGATCAGCGCGGTCGCGCCGAGGCAGGGCAGCAGCGCCGCGATGCCGGGGAAGGGGGTGCCTGCGGTAAAGGCCAGGACGGCGATAAGGATCGCGGCGCAACCGGCGCCGGCGGATAGCTCGGCGGCGAGGCGGCCGGGCTTGGGCAGACCACCGACCGCCAGGATCCCGCCGCACAACAATTCCCAGGCCCGCGACGGCAGGAGATAGAAACCGGCGGTGGGGGCGCGATCGACCGCGACGACCGAGAGCAGCAGCGACACCGCGAAGACGATGACGAAGCAGAGCAGGGTGCGATCGCGGCTCCGGCTCGGCGCGGTGGTCCAGCGCAACAGCAGCGGGATCACGATATAGAATTGCTCTTCGACGGCGAGCGACCAGCTGTGCAGCAGCGGCCGCATCTCCGCGGTGCCGTCGAAATAGCCGGATTTCCTGAAGAAACTGATATTGGTCGCGAAGAATGACGACCACATCATCTCCGAGCCGAGTTCCTTGAGCGGCACCGGCGCCAACAGGACGCAACCGATGGCGAAGGCGGCGAGCGTCACGACCACCAATGCCGGGAAGATGCGGCGAATCCGGCGCTCGTAGAAACCGGCCACGGTAAAGCTGCCGTCGCGGATTTCCTGGACGATGACGCCGGTAATCAGGTAGCCGGAGATGACGAAGAACACGTCGACGCCGACGAAGCCGCCGGCCGCGCCGGGCATGCCGAAATGATAGAGCACCACCGGCACGATCGCGAGCGCGCGCAGACCGTCGATATCGGCGCGGTATTTTGAGATGCTTGCGGTTAACGTGGACACGCTCCGGCTCACTTCCCCCTCGCGCGGCTCGGCTTGGGATCGAGGCGACGCCCCGGGACGATCCATCTGACTTCCGCCGCACGACGGAGCTACGATTGCCGTCTTGGAGGCCGCCGCCCAATCGGCACCAGATCTAGCATCGCGAGTGGGTTGAGCGCCACCCTCAGCTAAACCCTCTTCTGCGGGGCAGAGAGCTTATTTTATTGATTTTGTGTGGCGATCACCGCCACAGCGGCCCTCCCAGGGTCTTGGCTTCTGCCAGCGCGGCGCGGTCGGTGAGGCAGGCGATGTGGTCCATCAGATCGGTGACCCAGGCCCGGCGGTCGCGCGACACCGGGGTGCCACCGCGGGCGCGGGAGAAGACATCGAGCACGGCGCGGTCGCGCACCGAGAGTTCGTTGTCGTCGGCTGTGGCTTCGCGGCGCAGCAGGGTGGCGGCGTAGCCGTCGAGCAGGGTCGAGAGCGTGTTGCTGGAGATCAGCACCGTCTCCGGCCGTTTGCCGCCGCGATAGATCTTGCGGCGGCTGACCTCGGCGATGCGGGTCAGCTGCTCGTGGAAGCGGGATTCGGCGAGGAGTTCGGGGACTCGTTCGCCGCGCAGGATCTGGTCGTGACGGGCGGCCCAGACCTCGATCGCGTCGGTCAGCAGGGTCGCGATGGCGCGGGCGCGCAGATAGGTCAGGCGGCGGACGATGCCGTCGAGCGTGCAGTAGACCGCGGCCTCCGGCGCCGCCATCGGCGCCAGCAGTTCTTCGGCCTCGGCGAAGGACAGCGCGCCGACCTGGACCGCGTCCTCGATATCGACGATCAGGTAGCAGATATCGTCGGCGGCCTCGGTCAGATAGGCGAGCGGGTGGCGGCACCAGACGTTGGCGGCGGTCTCGATCAGCCCGGTGGTGGCGGCGACCTCGCGGAACAGTGCGAGCTCGCTCGAGAAAATGCCGTATTTGCGGGCGATCGGCCGCTGGTTCGGCGGC
>CAIUCF010000655.1 GCA_903897565.1 uncultured Rhodospirillales bacterium
CGCCATCGACGGCTTTCACCGAGGTCCCGGCGGCGGCGCTGGCGGCATCGGCGCGCGCCTGCCCGGGCGCGAAGGCGAGCAGTGCGAGGCCGAGGAAGAACATGCGCGACATCAGCGGGCTCCGAGTGCGCGCTGATGGAGCTGGGTCACGGCGCTCAGCGACGACAGCAGCGCGCCCTCCTGCCAGCAGCCGACATAAGAGGCGTGCTCGCCGGCCATCACCACACGATTATCCATGGTCGTCAGCGTCTTGTAATGATCGCGCCGCGTCTCCTCGCTCCATTCGGCGCAACAGCCGAGGATCCACGGCATCCGGCTCCAGGCGACTCCCACCCCGGAGCGGAACTCGTCGCGATACTGCTTGTGCAGCACGCTGCCCTGGGCGAGCGCGGTCTTGACCCGTTCCTCAGGCGTCATGCCGGCGAAGTCGAAGGCGGGCGCACCGAACATGTAGCCGCCGAGCAGTACCGCGGGTCCGCGCGAGAAATAGCCGTGGCTCGGGTAGGATACTTGCGTGATCTGCTGGTCGGTGAAGCTGATGCCGCCATAGATCGCCTCGTCCTCCTCCCAGAAGCGGCGCTTGAATTCGAGGCCGATCTTGACCGAGGAGAGATAGGGCACGGCGGTGATCGCTTGTTGCATCGCGGTCGACACCTGGATGTCGAGCTGGCTCAGCACCGAGAGCGGGATGGTGCAGACGCAGTAATCGGCCTTGACCTCGGTGACGGCGCCGCCGCGGGCGTGATCGGTATAGGTCACGGTGACGCCGTGGTCGTCCTGCCGGAGTTTCGTGACCTGGGCGTGATGGGTGACGAGACCGGCGACCTGGCGGGCAAACGCCTTGCCGATATGGTCCATGCCGCCGACGGGCTGGAACATCGTCGTCTGCATCTCGTGGGTCATCTGGAACGACAGCCATTCCCACAACCCCGAGCGCATGATCTCCGGCCCGGACAGTAGCGTCGAGGGTACCGGCGCGCCGTCGGGGCCGCCGCCCTCGGCTTTGGCAAAACCGCGCCGGCTCGAGGACAGGTTGCCGATCGTGTATTTGTAATTCTTGTCGAGCAGGCCCCAGCCCTGCATGGCGTCGAGCAGGTCTTGTTTCTCATCCTTGGTGATGGCGGTATCGAGCGCCTTCTGGTTGATCGCCTTGGCGAGCAGCTCGGCGGTATGGCCGGTAAAATCGCTCAGCACGTCGCGATAGCGTTGCGGCATGCCGCCGAAGCTCTTGGACGTGTGGAGAAAGGCGTTGTGGTTGACCTCGATGAAGGGTTCGAGCGCCACGCCGAAGGCCTGACAGTAATGCAGGATGGCGCGGTGATGATGCGGGATCCGCCACGGGCCGGGATTGAGGTAATTGCCCGGCGCGAACGCGACGCTCTGCTTGTAGCCGCCGAGCTCGACCAGGGTATCGCCGCCGCGCAACGAGATGTTCCGGCCGCCCGAGCGGTTCTGATATTCGAGAATGCGCACCTGGTAGCCGGCCTTGCGCAGCTCGTAAGCCGCTAGCATGCCGGCGAGGCCGGCGCCGAGGATGATGACGCTTGTCCCCGGTTTGCCGCCGTCGAGCTGCGGTGGCTTGGTGAAATCGGTGCCGGCGGCATGGCCGAGGCTGGTCATGGCCTGGTACATCGCGCCGCTGCCGGCGGCCATGCCGATCCGGGTCAGCAGCTGGCGTCGGGTCGGAAGGAGCGTCGTCAGTCGCGTGCTCGCCAAGCGTGTCACCGGGGCTGTGGGTGTCGGTCACTTAAGTTAGCCACCACAGCCGAGGGATCACAAGGCCGGATCTAGCCCGCTTTGCTCCTCCCTCCCCCCTCAAGGGGGAAGACTTGGGGTGGGCGGAGACATCCGCACGATCACCGACATGCCCGGCGCCAGCGCCCGAAGCCGCTCGGGTGGTTCGTCGAATTTGAGCTTGACCGGAATCCGCTGCACCACCTTGACGAAGTTGCCGGTGGCGTTCTCCGGCGGCAGCAGGGCGAAGCGCGCGCCGCTGCCGCGTTGGATGCTGTCGACATGGGCGCGCAGCCGTGCGCCGTCGAGAGCGTCGACCGCGACGGTCGCGGCGTGGCCGGGGGTGATGTCGCGGAGCTGGGTTTCCTTGAAATTGGCGATCACGTAGACGTCGCGTGGCACGACCGAGAGCAGCAACTGCCCGGGTTCGACGTAATTGCCCGCGACCACGGCGCGGTTGGCGATGGTGCCGTCGAGCGAGGCGCTGATCTTGGTGTAGGAAAGGTTGAGCTCGGCCTGGGCGAGCGCTACCTTGGCCTGAGCCACCGCGACTTCGGCGGTGCGCAGCTGGGTCCGGGCCAGATCCCTGCGGGCCTCGGCGCCGGCGATCTTCATCTCGGCCGAGCCGAGATTGGCATGGGCAGAATCGGCGTCGGCGCGCGCCTGGTCGCGGCCCTCGGCCGAAATCGAGAGATCGCCGAG
>CAIUCF010000656.1 GCA_903897565.1 uncultured Rhodospirillales bacterium
GGACCGGCGACACCAGCGCCTGCTCGAAGAAGTCGCGCAGGCGATCACGCGATATCCCGGCTTCGGCCGCCCGCGTCAGCGCATGGGCCAGCGTGCCCTCCCGTGGCGGCGCCCCGGCCATGGCATGGGCCCGCGAGCGGCGGATGTGATGCTGGTCCTCGGCGATGTTGGCGAGATGGGAGAAATAGCTGAAGGCGCGGATGATCTTGATGGTCTGGTCGGGCGACAGGCTGGTCAGGGTGGCGTCGAGGTCGCGCCGCGCCCGCTGCTCGTCGTCGCGATGGAAGCGAATCGAGGATTGGCGAATCCGCTCGACGATATCGAACACCGCCGCCCCCTCCTGATCGCGGACGATATCGCCGAGGATTCGCCCGAGGTGGCGGATGTCGTCCCGCAACGGCAGGTCCTTGTCTCCTGTATCGGTTACCGCCGCCATCGCCGCCGCCTTTCCTGATCGAACGCGCCACTACCCTTGGTATCGTGCTGCGGCGCAACGGTTTCTGTAAAGATCCGTCCTCGGGATCGGGAGCGGAGTCGCATCGGGAATTCGAAATCGCCGGGGTTTGACTCGGTTGCCACGGGTCTCGAAGAGTGCCAGCAGATCATGTTGCGATGCACAATTGCAACGCTCCGATACGCGTCGCAGAAAAATTCGCGGAGAATATTTTTAACCGCTTGTGCATTGTGACGACTCTGCGTCAACCTATATTCATGTGATGAGAGAGGGGCCGGCGACGCCGGACAGGGTCTTGTGAGGACCCGACCAAAGCCCCTTGAGGCCTGCGATCCGGAGCCCGGAAGCGGCGAGATCATCACCTCGGACAGCCCGCTCTTTGACGCTGTTGATCCCTAAAATCCTCCCCATCTTGGCGATTTGGTAACCGATGGCTCCGTACCCTCGGTACAGCATCTTCGATTTACGTTCCTGTCGTAACGCTTGCCCTCGGCAAGCGCTTCGACAGGAACCTAAGGCCTCGGGGAATGATCCGCTCGGTCCACCCCGCAAGGGCAGCCGGCGGCTGCTGGTCCGAGCCGTTCATGAGTGCAACGTCGTTCGCCGCGGAGATCGTCATGTCGTCTTATGAGAACAATATCTTCAGTTCCTTCTCCCGCCATTACGAGAGCCAGCGGGAAGTGGAGATGAGCCTCGAGGACTATATCCGGGGCTGCTCCGATGATCCGATGATGTATTCGAGCGCTACCGAACGCCTGCTCAAGGCGATCGGCGAACCGGTCGTCGTCGATACCAGCATGGATCAGCGGCTCGGCCGCATCTTCATGAACCGGACGCTCAAGGTTTATCCGGCATTCGAGGATTTCTACGGCATGGAGGAGACGATCGAGCGGATCGTCGGCTTCTTCCGCCACGCCGCGCAAGGCCTCGAAGAGCGCAAGCAGGTGCTCTATCTGCTCGGCCCGGTCGGCGGCGGCAAATCCTCGCTCGCCGAGCGGCTCAAGCTGCTGATGGAGACCTATCCCATCTACGTGCTGAAGGCCGGCAAGGAGGTCAGCCCGCTGCTGGAATCGCCGCTCGGCCTCTTCAACCCGAGCCAGATGGGCGATATCCTCGAAGACAAGTACGGCATCCCGAAGCGCCGCCTCAGCGGGCTGATGTCGCCCTGGGCGATGAAGCGGCTCGACGAATTCGGCGGCGATATCTCGAAATTCTCGGTGGTCCGGCTCTACCCCTCGCGGCTGCGCCAGATCGGCATCGCCAAGACCGAACCCGGCGACGAGAACAACCAGGACATCTCGAGCCTCGTCGGCAAGGTCGACATCCGCAAGCTTGAGTTCCTCAGCCAGAACGATCCCGACGTCTACAGCTACTCGGGCGGCCTCAACCGCACGACCCAGGGCATTCTCGAATTCGTCGAAATGTTCAAGGCGCCGATCAAGATGCTGCATCCCCTGCTGACCGCGACGCAGGAAAGCAACTACATGGGCACCGAGAACATCGGCGCCCTGCCCTTCCAGGGCATCATCATGGCCCATTCCAACGAGTCGGAATGGCAGACCTTCAAGAACAACCGCAACAACGAGGCCTTCATCGACCGTATCTCGGTCATCAAGGTGCCCTATTGCCTGCGCGTCACCGAAGAGCGCCGCATCTACGAGAAGCTGGTGCAGACCAGCGAGCTGACCGAGGCGCCCTGCGCCCCCGGCACGCTGGAAATGCTGGCGCGTTTCACCGTGCTGTCGCGCCTCAAACCGCATGAGAATTCCAACCTCTATTCGAAGATGCGGGTCTATGACGGCGAGGCGCTGAAGGATTCCGATCCGCGCGCGAAGTCGGTCCAGGAATATCGTGACGCCGCCGGGGTCGACGAGGGCATGGACGGCATCTCGACCCGCTTCGCCTTCAAGGTGCTGTCGCAGACCTTCAACTTCGACAACACCGAAGTCGCGGCCGACCCCGTCCATCTGGTCTATGTCATGGAGCAGGCGATCCGCCGGGAGCAGTTCCCCGAGGAATACGAGAAGCGGCTGCTCAATTTCATCAAGAGCGAGTTGGCGCCGCGCTATGCCGAGTTCATCGGCCACGAGATCCAGAAGGCCTATCTCGAATCCTACTCGGATTACGGCCAGAACCTGTTCGATCGCTACGTCACCTACGCCGACGCCTGGATCGAGGATCTCGACTACAAGGATCCCGATACCGGCCAGATGATGAACCGCGAGCTCCTGAACCAGGAACTCTCGAAGATCGAGAAGCCGGCCGGCATCGCCAACCCGAAAGATTTCCGCAACGAGGTGGTGAAGTTCGTGCTCCGGGCGCGGGCAGGCAATGCCGGCCGCAACCCGAGCTGGACCTCCTACGAGAAGCTGCGCGAAGTCATCGAGAAGCGGATGTTCAGCCAGGTCGAGGACCTGCTCCCGGTCATCAGCTTCGGCAGCAAGAAGGACTCCGAGAGCGATCGCAAGCACGCGCAGTTCGTCGAACGCATGGTCTCGCGCGGCTACACGGAACGCCAGGTCCGCCGCCTGGTTGAATGGTACATGCGGGTCAACAAGGCCGGGTAAGGAGCGTGGCCAGCCCCGTGGCATCGGTCGGAGATAAGATTTACTCCGTCATCCCCGCGAAGGCGGGGATCCATGGGGCAGCCGCCGCGACCGTCGAAAGCTGGATCCCCGCCTTCGCGGGGATGACGATAGGGCAACGGGCGGGGAATCTCGCCAATGCGACCCTACCTCTAGGAGTATGTTCGCC